>DAOWCC010000133.1 GCA_030639665.1 Elusimicrobiota bacterium
AAGCCAAAGAGGAGCAGGCGCAAGCTGAAAAGGCCAAGGAAGAAGAAGCAAAAGCCGCGAAAGCCAAAGAGCAGCAGGCGCAAGCTGAAAAGGCCAAGGAAGAAGAAGCAAAGGTCGCGAAAGCCAAAGAGCAGCGGGAGCAAGCTGAAAAGGCCAAGGAAGAAGAAGCAAAAGCCGCGAAAGCCAAAGAGGAACAGGAGCAAGCCGAAAAGGCCAAGGAAGAAGAAGCTCCGGCGCCTTCCACAACTATGAGAGGAATGTCTATTCCATCAAGAAAAAATAAGCAACAAATTGGAAAGACTGAAAAAGCTCCCGTTAATGAAGAATCTCAAGTTGAAAAGAAGAAGGAAGAATCGAGTCGTAGAAGGAAAAAACTTCTGAAGACCAAATGGTCTATGGAATTGCCGATGATTCCGACATATAATTTTGAAAATTTTGTAGCGGGCTCGCATAATAGATTTGCCCACGCGGCCGCTATGGCGGTGGTTGCAAATCCGGGTACGATGTATAATCCTCTTTTAATATTCGGAATTCCCGGAACCGGAAAAACGCATTTTATTCACTCAATCGCTTACGGTATCGCCAAAAGTCTGGGGCATAAAAATATATTTGTGACTGATGGTATAAGGCTTTCAAAGGGTTTGGATTTGGCGATAAAAGACGGTTCAACGGATAGATTGGAAGAAATGTTTTCGCAGGTCAAAGCATTGGTAATAGATGATGTTCATTTGCTTATGCTGGCTGAGGAAAATAAAAAATTTCTTTCAAAATTATTGAATGATTTTATGAGTGAGGATAAACAGATAGTCGTGAGCTCTTTATTTCCTCCGAAGGCTCTTGGCGGGCTTGAAGATCAATTGGGTTTTCAACTTACGCAGGGATGGATGGTGGATTTGAAAATCCCGAATGCCGACAAGTACAAAGCAATAGTAACCAAGATGATTGATGATGTGAACATTAAACTCGCGGACGGAGATATTAATAAATTTTTTACCAGTAATATGATGGCTTTGGGCGATGTTGTGGAAACTCTCAGGCAGGTTAAAAAACTTGAAAAGCTTATAGCCAGCGTTGATAATGAGATGTCGCATGAGGAATTATTGCAGAGATTGGTTGGTGAGTCCGAGGGCACTGAGACTGATTTGCTTGACGAGGATGCAGGGAAAGCGCTTTCGTTTAATATTGAGGCGAAAGATAATTGGTTTAAGTGGGGAATATTTTATCCCAAAGGTTGTGAAAAAGAAGCCAAATGGATTATTTACAGTCTTTATGAAAAATCCAAGGAACTTGATATTAATGTGGAATGGGATCAAATTTTTATTGAGGAATATAATTCCGATGAAGCCTATGGAGTGCCTTTTCAAATAGCTGATTTCGCGTGTAAAAAGAAAGTAAACGGAGTGATAGTGATGGGGCCGCAATCCACATCTTTATTGGGCGCCCAGGAACAAGAGTTTAAACATCTTTCCAAAAAAATTCTTACAAGTTTTTTTATTAAATCCGGTTGGATAAGCGCGAGTCAGATAAAAGGTTCGGCTCCATATGTAAAAATTCTGATGGACCTCATATAATTTATGAATGAGATAATAACTTATTTAGGCGTTCTTGCGGTTGTTTCTTTTATTGTCTATTGGTTTGTTAAATTTAAGTTTGTTCTTCCGCTTGAAACCAAACTGACATTTACAAAGAAGACATTTTCCGCTTTTACTTCATTTTCCAAAGATTTATTGGAGCACATTTATATTCCCGATACTTTGGACCATTACACCGATATAGTCAATTATTATTTGATTAAGCTTCACAATGTTTTGCCGGAAAGCAATATGCTTGTTTTTGAAAAGGTTGACGAGCAGTGGAAACTTATCAATTATTTTAAAAACTTTAAGCATGAGCCTAAAATAATGGCGGGCTATGCGTGGGATATTTTTGATAAAGCGGCTCAAGAAAAAGATTTAACCCGTGTTAATATTTCAGGCGGTTATGATGATGTTCCCATAGTAAGCTTATTGAAAACATTTGATATCAAACTGATTACAATATGTCCTTTTATGTGGAAAGCTTCCAATCATAAAAGATTGCTGATAATCGGACATGAAGAAGACAAAAGGCCTGAAGAAATAAATCACTATTTGAAATTATTGCTTTTGCATATCAATGCCATCTACAAGGTTTCGGAAAAAAATATTGTTCTAAAAAAAGAGAATAGCCAGCTTAGAAATGAAATAAGCGCCGTTTTAAACGAGCTTGATATGGCCGGCAGCAAGCTTATTCAGCGCGCGAAAGAAAGAAAAGCTTTGTATGAGGTTGTGACTCAAATAACAGGCGATAATAAAGATATAAATTTCGGCTGTTCGGCCATACTTAATATAGTGGCCAAAATAGTTGAAGCTGATGTGGCGGCCTGCCTGATACTTGATGAGGATAAAAATTCTCTTGAAGTTTACCCGGGAGCTTTTGGAATACAAGAAAAGGATTATTACGGCATTCCGATTACCAATACGGAGTCATCTTCGGTCAGGGTGTTTAATGAAAAAAAGCCTTTTATAAGTTCAAGCGCTCAAACGGACGCGGAAGTTCTCACCAAATACGCGAAGCTTTGGAATATACATTCATTGATGGTTGTGCCTATCTCTTTGCACGGTAAAATCATAGGAGTTTTAAGAATCGGAAGTTCAAAGGAAAATTTCTTTACCGACGACCAACTCGAATTTTTATCCATTATTGCCGATGAGCTTGCCCTGATAATAGAAATGGTCACGCTGTATGATAATCTATCAAAAACGGCTAAAGAACTGGCTCAGTCAAACAGTATGAAGGATGAATTTTTAGCGGCTGTCAGCCATGAATTAAAAACTCCTCTTACCACCATAAAAGGATTTATTTCCGTGATATTAAGCGGCGAGGCGGGTTCTTTGACGGCTCAGCAAACCAAGTTTCTCAATATTACCGACCTGGCTGTCGGCAGATTAAACAGTCTTATTTCGGATCTTTTGGATTTATCCCGTTTAACGGGCAAAGTGGAAATGGAATTTGAAGAGGTCACAATTGAAGATTTAGTAAGACATTCAACCAGTAATCTTATTTTTAAAGCGAAAGAAAGAAATGTGAAGTTTCGTTGTAAATTGGATAAAAATTTGAAATCGGTTACGGCTGATCCAAAATGGCTTATGAGAGTTATAGAGAATCTTCTTGTAAACGCCATAAAATTTTCAAAAAAAGGCTCTGAAATTAAGATTGAGGTTCATAATAAAGGGGAAGCCTTGGTGGTGGGAGTGATTGATAGCGGTCCCGGCATAGCAAAAGATGAACAACGATTAATTTTTGATAAGTTTTATCGCGGTAAAAATAATTCCGATAAAACTCCCGGCACCGGCCTCGGCCTTGCCATTAGCAAATCAATTGTGGAAAAACACGGCGGTAAAATTTGGGTTGAATCTGAAATGGATGAAGGCGCTAAATTTTTCTTTGCTCTTCCGTTTTCAAAAAAAAGAGTTAAATGTAATTTGGTCGCGGGAGATAAAAATGAATAAACTGCGTATTATTCTGGTGATAGGCGCAATGCTTTTTGCGGGATGCCACGGCAAAATGAATTTATTGGGCAAAAGTGAAACTCAAAAAATTGTTGCGCAAGGTTTGGCCAAATATGATAAACGGGATATTAACGCGTCAAAATCCATTGCTTTATTTGAAGCTCAAAAAAACGCGGTTTTAAAAATAAGCGCTCTTTTTATGGGTTTGTCTTTTGTGGATGGGGAGGTTTTGCTCGGAAAAACCGTTTTAAAAAATCCTCAATTGTATATAAAAAAATACAAAATAACCGAGGCGATGAAATACGGCAAATATTACAGAATTAAAATTAAAGGGCATATCTTGGCCGATAGTATAATGGCTGAGCTTCAAAGCCATATCCCGGCGCCTAAAAACGAAGGGAAGATTATATTGATGACGGATGAAACTTACGCGAGCAAGGCTTTTTCGGGAGACTATGCGCGCAAAGGCGTTACAGATGTTCTTAATGAATTCAGCAGTTTTAGATTTGAAATTTTACCCGCAATCGGAGAGGATTTTTCTCTGAATAAAGCGGCGGCTCTTAATATGGCGGCAAGTAAAGGAGCTGATATTTTGATAATGGCGGTAGCCTCAGCCGATAAAATGAATACCGCGATGACGGGTTTTGCTTCGGTTAGCGCCACAATAGCGCTTAAATGTTTTGAAGTTTCATCGGGAAAGATTGTTTATGACGGTTTTTTAAAGGCCAATGCCATTGATGTGTCGGGAGAGAAAGCCGCGGCAACAGCTTTAACTTCCGCGGGGAAAATGGCGGCGGGCGAAGTAAGCGTTAAAATAATTAAATCTCTGCCGCAAAAAGCGTCTCTAAAACTTACGCTTATAGCCGCGGATGAGTTTGCTGAAGTGAAGAAATTTTCGGATATTTTAATGTCATTTGAAAATGTTTCGGATATAAGGCTTGAAAGCTGGACTGAAGATGTCGCCGTATTTAATGTTTATGGCGATAATCTCGCGGGAGAGGAATTCGCGAGTTCCATTTTGCGCAATAAGTTTTCTTTGCTGAATTTGGAAAATGTAAGCAATAATGAAATAATTTTCAGTTTTATGCGCTAGTAGAGTTTAAAGAGTTTGGAGTTGAGAGTTTAAAGTGTTTATAATGAAACAATATGACCCTACCACCTGCTCAGGCAGCAAAGCTGCCTTTGAATTATGGCGGCGCTTATGGCGCCGCGAGCAGGTGGTAGGGTGAAAAAAATTGTTCTTTTAATTATAATTGCTGGGTTTTTTGGCGCTTGTTCTTCTTCAATGTCGAAGAATAAACCCAAAAAAAGCTGGATAATGAGCGGTGATTTAAAAAACGCTTCCATGGTTGTCTTGCCTTTTGAAAATCAAACCTCTGATTTGTCCGGCCATATTATGCTACGCAAAATGGTTTCCGATAGGTTTTCCAAAAAGGGCTATCATACGCTTGATATAAAAGAAATAGACGAAAAGCTTAGGAAAAAAGGAATTACCGACGGTGGACAATTACCATATATAAGCGAGGGAATTCTTAAAGAAGTGTTTGGGCCCAAACTTGCCTGTTTTGGAACCGTTGAATATTTTACATTTCAAAATTTGGGATTTATTGTTCGCAAGAAAGTTGTTTTAAAAATTAAAGTGGTTTCATTGGCTGATGATAAAATTATTTTTGAAGCCGGCGGAACAGGAAGTGATACAAAATTTTTTCTATCTAAAGATGAGGCAAAAAAAGCTTTTGTTGAGCAGATGGCTCTAAAGCTGGTAAGCAATATGTTGAAGTCTCCTTTGAAAAAAGAAGCGCGAAAGGCTGTTGGCAAAATATTTAAAAAAGTACCCAGAAGATAGAGAGCAGAGAGTAGAGAGTAGAGAGCAGTAAAATTTATTTTCTATGGAGAAAAAATGAAAAGAATAATATTACTATGTATTTTACCGGCATTTATTTTGGCGGCTTGCGCGCCGTCCAAATCGGTTAAAAAATCTCAGGCAATGAGCGTTAAAGAAACCGAGAGAGTTAAATCCAAATATACAGGACCCAAGCGAAGAATAGGCGTTGTTGAATTTTCAAATAAAACCGCCTATGGCAAAGGAAGACTCGGCGGTTCGGCATCCGATATATTGATAACCGAACTTGTTAAATCCGGTAAGTTTATCGTGGTTGAGCGCGGTAGAATGGAAAAACTTATGGCGGAGCAGAAATTTCAAGCGCAGGGAACGGTTGATTCCAGGACGGCGGTAAAACTTGGAAAAATAATGGGGCTTGAAGCTATTGTTCTTGGAACGGTATCGCAATTTGGAGTTAAGACCGAGGGCCATGACTATTTAATTAAACAGGGTAAAAGGCAGATAGCCGAGGTTACCGTTGAAATAAGAGTTGTTGATGTTGAAACCGGACAGGTTATTCTTGCCGATTCGGGAAAAGGCATTACAAAGCGCAAATGGGGAAGTTTTCTCGGCATGGGAACCAAAGGCGGCTATGATGAAACTTTGGAAGGTGACGCTTTGAGGGCTTCCATTGTGCAATTTGTGGACAATATAATGAACCAACTGAATAAAAAACCTTGGTCATGCATGATAGCCGACGCTTATGAAAATGAAATATATCTTAATGCCGGACAGGAGTCGGGCATTAAAATAGGGACAAAACTTAAATGTTATCATCAAGGCGCGGCAATACGAGATCCGGGTTCAAATCTTATTATAGGCCACAGAGAAAAGTATATAGGCGAGGCTGGGGATGTAAGATATTGCGAAAAGTCGGGAGATTGTTCCATAGCCAAGATTGCTCGCGGCGGCGGCGCTTCTCCGAAGAAAAAAGATATATGCCGTTTGGCAAAATAAAAAAACAGTGAATAGTGGCAAGTGGATTGGGTAGCAAGAGGCAAATTAAAGAGATTAAGTAATTAAGAAATTAAGTTAAATAAGATTTGTAGAAGCAAAAAATAACTTTCCCGCATCGGCTACTCTCCCGCATCGGAAAATTTGGCATAAAGCCAAATTTCTTATGCGGGAGTGGATTGGGTAACAAAAAAGTTACCTGTTTCCTTTAAGAACAAGTATTCCCGCATACCGTGGAAAAATATGGCCGGGATGCGAGATAAACTTATTCATGAGTATTTTGGCATTGATATTGAGATACTTGGATGGTTGTAAAAAAGGATATACCCGCCATAAAAGACGATATAAAAAGGATGGCTAAAGATATAGAACGGAGGTAAACAGCGCAACAGTGATACAGCGCGACAGACAGGAGGCTCTCTTTAGAATCGGAAATT
>DAOWCC010000164.1 GCA_030639665.1 Elusimicrobiota bacterium
GACTTCAAGATAGCTAAGCAAGAACTTGTGTCCCAGGTAGTCCTCTGAAAGCACAGTCCACCCCACTCAGCCCCAATTTTGATAAATCTGAATTACCCGACCAAAATAAGGAGACCTTTATAAATTTATTAATGATGAAAATCGATATAGGTCTAAAGTCATTTTTTTAGATGGACTTTTGGCCCTGTGCGGCCCTATTCGCTTTTGTTAATATTTTTATACGAAACTAATTCAATAAACCATTACGGAGGGTAATAAAGAAGATGAAAATGACAAAAATAATAATGTGCTTAGTAAGTTTTATCGCGTTTTCCACGGCGGCAAACGGAAATAATTTCGCGAAAGATAAAAGCTCCGCGCTTACGACTGGAAATATAAATTCCGGCAGAAGTATTGATAAATTAAAACAGATTCCCGCCAATCTCATAGATATTGACTATCCCGTCATTGTAAACGAAATTACAAGAACCGGCGAATTAAAAAAAGGAAGCATCAGATTTGCCCCCAACGGAGTTTATCTGAAAGTTGAGAACAAAGACAAATTCGGCAGTTATTGGTGTTTGATTGATATTAAGAAAAAAGGCGATACATTGGTCTTAACACTGAATCATTTTGAAGATGCTTATGACAGCATTAATAAGTTTGTGGTTTTGGTTTGCGATATAACAGACCTTAATTTGATAAAGATTCAGTATATTGAATATTCTTCAAGAACATTTCGTTAAAAAAATTATCTAGTAAGTCTTTATACAGCCCCTCGCGTTTAAATTTGCTTATGCGAATCTAAACACAAGGGGCTGTCTGTTTTATAAGTAAAAATTTTCAACCTAATTTTTAGCGGGTCCTGCTGATTAGAGCCCTTTCGAAAGCCCAGTCCACTCGCTTTGTGCCTAATTTTTTCTTTTAAAAGTGAGATAGGTCACTGCAAGATAGCAACTCGAGAACTTGTGTCCCCTCCACTACTACTTTGGCGGGCAGGCGTAGCAGTCCTTTGAAAGCCCAGACTTCAAGATAGCTAAGCAAGAACTTGTGTCCCAGGTAGTCCTCTGAAAGCACAGTCCACCCCACTCAGCCCCAATTTTGATAAATCTGAATTACCCGACCAAAAAAGGAGATTCTTTATAAGAAGCCGAACAACCCTGTCACAAGGAATTTCCAATAAAATTAAAATTTTAACAAACGATATCTATTGACAAAAGGCACACATCATGGTATATTTTATATAGCGATGAAATTATTTGAGTGGGATGATGATAAAAATAAAAAACTTAAAAATGAGCGCGGGATCTCATTTGAAGAAACCGTATTTTATATAGCTAATGATTGTGTATTGGATATCATTACCCATCCCAAACAAAATAAATACCCCGGCCAGAAAATGTTCGTAGTAAATATAGACGGCTATGCTTATTTAATTCCTTTTATTGAAAACAAAGAAATAATTTTTTTAAAAACCATTATCCCCAGCCGCAAAGCGACAAAAAAATATTTAAAGAGGTAATTAATATGAAGTTAAATAAAGAAGAAAAAGATATCCTGAACGCTTATGAAAAAAGCAATTCTCCATCTATCCCGAATATAAAAAAAGAAATGGGGAAATATCGCCAATACGCAAAAGACACCTTAAAAAAAAACAAACGCATTAACATCAGACTTTCCGAGCGAGACCTTACTCACATCCAAAGAAAAGCCGTGGAAGAGGGACTTCCATATCAGACTCTGGTATCCAGTATTTTACACAAATACATCACAGGGGCTTTCATAGAAAAACCACATTAAAAATTATCGAACTACGATTCACCACAATGATACTTTTAAAATCAGCCAATACGGGTTTGGATGTTTTTGGTTCTTTTTTCTATCGACGACTTCTGAACTTAAACACTTAGATGTCCCCGCAGCAGTTCTTCCGAAAGCCCACTCAGCCCCAATTTTGATAAATTTGAATTACCCGACCTATAAAAAAAGTGTCAGATACAAAAGCATCTGACACTAATTAATCTAAATGAAAATTCTTAATAAAAACTAATCGTCCTTTTCGGTGTTAAAAGTCGCCTGATAATTTATTCTATTTCCTTTCCAACAAACACTCCTTTCACATGGTATGCCATTCCTATCAGGGTCTAAATCTGTTCTTGAACAATTATTTAATAAATACATTGCTTCCTCGCAATTTCGCATTGTTCCACATACCTTATGACTCCTCTTTGTACAATCGGAAAAAGAAGAAAGTTTATGTTTAATTTTTTTCTTTTTGCTTCTAAACATCCATGGCGGCATTGGATTTTTGGCTTTAAATATTCCTTTTTTATTCTTTTTTGCCTTTATTTCAATCCTTTTTAAATCTTCATCATAAGAAAATTTATCAACCCATGCCATTCCATCAGAAACCATTTCCTCATTAATATTTCTCCAATTTTTACCATCTTTAAGTTCATACCATACATGCGCATTCATTAATCCAGCCGTATCAGAATTTCCACTCTCAAAAATTCTAATTGATTTGAACAAGAGTTTCCTTCTTAAATACTGAGTAACTATTTGGCCACCTTTTTGCTTTAATTCAGGAGTATCTATTTGAGATAATCTAATTATTGTTAATGAGTCTTCTAATTCTCCATATTCTAAAGTATTTGAAAACAATTCCGATCCTATATCCAACTTAACCTTGATTGTATCTCCATCAACTACATTCATAACTTTACCTTTAAGCCATGACTCAGCAGAAAAAGCATTGGTTGATAACCAAAAAATCAAAACTATAATATTAAGAAATTTCATATAAATTTTCCCCTTAAAACAATCTAATTTTATTATATAACTTTTCCGAATATTCTGTTTTCTCTTTTTATTTTATTAAGAAGTCTCCTTATATCAGGGTAATTCGGATGTATCTTAATTGGGGTTGGGGTGAGTGGACTGGGCTTTCAAAGGACTGCTACGCCTGCCCGCCAAAGTAGTAGTGGAGGGGACACAAGTTCTCGAGTTGCTTTCCTGCAGTGACACTTTCTCTAAAGAAGTTCAAAAATCTGATGGCGGGTGGCAGTAAGATTTGCCAAGCAGGGATGTTCGGAACCCGACTTGGGCTTGTGGGAGGGTGGGTGGACTGGGCTTTCAAAGGACTGCTACGCCTGCCCGCAAAAGTAGTAGTGGAGGGGACACAAGTTCTCGAGTTGCTATCCTGCAGTGAGACGAGAAGGGCGCAGTACTAAGCGACCCTGGTCTTGAGTGTAAATACAACTGGCATGCCACAGTAAAAAACTATTTCCAAAAAAAGTGAGATGTAAAATTTTTGCCGCTTTCTATCACTTCATTTTTTGTTGGTAAACTTACTGATAGGCCCCGCTAATAAAATCATTTCAGCAAAATAGGCCTGATAAATCAGGCAACTACATTTTTGTTTGCATTTAATTTATCTGATTAATTTTTGGGCGAGGAGCTTGCAGGCGGTTCTCAAATTATATTCGTCCGTGGCAATTTCACTTTCGGATTTTAAAACTTCGCCGGTGGCCACTGATATTATTTTAGCGCTAATCACATAACTCTTTTTTTCTTTAAATATCTCGCCTATAATCACTCTGTCGGCGGCAAGCAATTCTCCGAATTTAAGATAATTATCAACGCTATTTAAACCGCTCTTATTTATTTTTTGTTCGGACAAAACATAAATCAAGTCGGTTCTTTCCACAATGCGATATTTTCCGGTTTTTATAATTTCAGCTTCCAATATATTTGAAATCGTAAAACTGCGCTCTTTGGAAACATTCTCTCCGTTTTTTAAAGTAAGCACGGCAAGAACTTTTTTCTCCTTAGGCGCGTAAATTCTTCTCAGTCTGTCTTTATCCTTTGTTCTTTCGCCTTGATTCCCAAAACCGTAAGAAAAAGTTATCTTATGCGTATCGCCCAAATCGCCATAGAGAACAAAAGCATAATCCAAGACTATATTTTTAATTTGAACGCCAAATCCCGACGAAAAGCCGCCCATAAAACCAAGTTCATCCTGATTTTTAAAATTATAACCGGCGCGTAAAAAAAGCCCTAAAGAATCCGAAGAAATAATTTCATATTCACCGGCAAACAGCAGATAAGGCTTATGGTCAACGGGAAGTTTTCCTTCAAATATAATATCCAAATTGGGGGAATAATCCCATAAAAGACCTCCCACAAGTTCAAGAGGCAAAGGATGGCTCATGGAGCCGAGCTTCATCGGAAAACCAAGGTTTCTTACCGCAAGCGCGACATCGGTTCTTGTTTTTGCCAAAGGACGGCCATCGGGCACTATAATACCGATATCAACAGCCACTGAATGAGCGCTTTCTGTATAAATTTTAGAATGTATAAATTTTAAATTCGCGCCGATTTTGAATTTTTCAAAATCTTTGGCATAGGTGGTTTGAAAAGCCGAATCATAAGAAGAAAAAGAACCTGTCTTGTCTCCCATGGCGTTAAAACTATCCATCTCTCCCGCCGAATAAAAGAGAAAACCAAAGCCTCTTACCCAGCCGCTTTCCAAACCTTTTAAGTACGACATATTGCTTCTATATCCGGACTCCAGCATTGTTTCATAACTTAAACTAAAATTACCGGCGCCGCTCGGAAAATAAGATATGCCGGCAGGATTATAAAAAACAGCGTCCGCGCCGTTTAAAACAAGTCCGCCTTTAGCTAAAGCTTCAAAACGCGCGCCGGGGGGATTTTTAAGGAAATTAGCGGTTGTGGTTCCTATGGCATCATCTGAAAAAGCGCCATCGGGTAAAAACCCGGCGCTCGCTAAGGATGCCATAATAAGAAAAAACAGCAGGGCAAGAAAAACATTAGCATGTCGAAAAGTCTTGGAGTTTTGGAGTCTTGGAGTCATTATAGTGTAAGCCCGGTCCAAAAGTTTTTATTGAGTTAGCTCTTAACTCTCCCGCCACTAAAGCATTGGCGGGTCCGCCTAAGTAGTAATGGCGGAAAACTCTGAACTTTATTTTACTTCTTCAAATCCGCGATAAGATATTCAATTCTGGATTTAACAGCTGTCTTATCCATTGAATCATATTCATCAAGTATATCTTCCAAATATCTTAAAGCAAAATCTCCGTTTAATTTTCTTTCGGATAAAGTGCTTTCAA
>DAOWCC010000267.1 GCA_030639665.1 Elusimicrobiota bacterium
TACAGCTTGTATGCGAAAATTACTAGTTACGCTTAATGCTATGTGTAAAACAAAGACTGAATGGAGTTTCAAAGAACAATTAATAAGAGCTTGACAACATAGTTGCTTTACTGAAGGGGGATCGAGGGGGATTTTAATATATGAGGCTGCGCATTCCGCCACTACTGCATCCTCCTTCGCCAAGGCTTCGGAAGGACAAGTCGGCGGACAGGCGACAGACATGCAAACGGCCAAAGTTCGGTGTTTCGGGATTTGTTATTTGTGTATTATTTGATATTTGAAGTTTGAGTTGCATGATTTATCAGACCTAACTTGATGGCTCTAATTTCCGAGATGTTTCTCTTGTGTTTATTTTGTAGCGCATTAGTAAGCTTTTAACTTGTGACTTGAGACATGAGACTGGTGACTTGCGACCATTTAGGGAGCAAAAAATATTTGCATATTTATAATTATATTAATAGAATTATACATTGAGTTGGGAATTTACTGTTGCGAAACAGTGATTTTTATGCCGAGGTGGCTCAATTGGTAGAGCGATCGCTTCGTAAGCGATAGGTTGTGGGTTCAAGTCCCATCCTCGGCTTTTCCGCCAAAAGCGGATTCGCTTTATTTTTCGTTGTTTTGGAATTTATTAATTTATGTCAAAAAGTATAAACAAACAATATGAAGAATTTTCGGATATAAAACAAGCCAAGGGTGTGCTTTTTACGAGAAAGGTTATATGGACATGGCTGCCTTTGCTATATCTTTTAATCGCGGACACATTTTATTTAAGAACCTACGATTCCGCTCAAATTAAAATAACTCTGCTTCAAATGGGCGGAATTTCACTTATCGGTTTATGGGTGAGTTTGCTTATTCTTGAAGGAAGAAAGGCATTCAGAAAAGAGGATTTTGTTTTACTCGCGCCGTTTTTCGCTTATTTGCTTTATAATGTTATTTCATTCATCCACTCTCCGTATAAAGGACCGAGCGTAGACGATTTTCTGCGTTATACGCTTTATATGTCCGTGTCGCTTATAGTTATAAGGGAATTTAGCGTAAGCGCCATTGAGAAGTTAACCAAATATCTTATTATTGCCGCCGCCATAGCCATATTATATGGTTTTGTGCAATGGCTGGATGTTAATTTTTTCCCGCCCAAAGGAGTGGGGCCCGGTATAGATCCTTTTATTTGGCGGGGGGCTTTTGGTAAACGCGTTTTTTCCACTTATGGCAATCCCAATTTCTTTGGCAACTTTCTTGTTATTATGCTGCCTATATTGCTGACCCAGTATCTTAAAAAGAGGTCCATTTATCTTATTCCATTGATGGCGCTTGATTTATTGTGTTTATATAGCACAAATACCAAGGGAGCGTGGCTTGGTTTCGGCATATCGGCTTTTATTTTCTCTGTTTTTTATGGCTATTTTTTTATGAGAGATCTGTTTAAAGAATGGAGAGTTAAGTTTCTTATGATTTCCGCGATTTTGCCTCTTTGCGCTTTTATTCTGGTGGCGGTTTATTCTTATAAACGCCCTACTTCAGTCAGTTTTAGGATTGCGACTTGGCTTTCTTCGTGGGAGATGATAGAAACGCATCCCTTTGCGGGCAATGGCGTGGGAGGGTTTAAGGTCATATATCCCGCCTTTAGAAGGCCGATAATATTTCATATTGAGGGAAAGCATAATACGGAGACGGATCATTCGGAAAATGAATTTATTGAACAATGGCTTGATAATGGGATAGTGGGTTTTGGCATTTTTTTATGGATTATAGCTTTTGCCA
>DAOWCC010000096.1 GCA_030639665.1 Elusimicrobiota bacterium
CTTATTCCCGTGCCGAAAGTTACCGGCAAATGGATGTTAAGCGGTTATAAAATTCTTTTAAAACAAGGCTTCAAGGTAAGAAAAAAAGGTAAAAAATTCGGCAAAATCAGAAAGCAAAGCCCCGCCGCCAATACACGGGTTAGAAAAGGTTCAACAGTAACAATAACCATCGGCAGATGACCTATCAATAAAAATTTAGGAGAGTAAAATATATATGCCGCTAAAAAGTATTTTAACGATTTTATTACTCAGTCAATCAATTCTCTGTTTTGGACAAAGCGTTCAAGAATTTCTTAAAAAAGGCGCAAAGGCGCCCGATTCCAATACGCGCGTTACGATATACACCAGAGCTATAAAAAAACATCCTCAAAGCGCCCGTCTTTATCATGAGAGAGGTGTTGCTTATGGAATAATCGAATATCACGATAAAGCCCTGAGGGACTTTGCTAAAGCCATTGAACTTAATGGGAATTATGCCGTAGCCTATAAAAACAGAGGTCTTGCTTATCACAGAATTAAGAAATTTAAAGAGTCCGCTCATGATTGCCAAAAATTCATAGAACTTGAACCGTCCGACGCTTTCGGTTATTATCTTCTCGGCGTAAACTATGCCAATATGGGGGGGAAATGGCCCGAAACCGAAACAAATATAAATAAAGCCATTGAACTTGATTCCTTTTATAAAGATAAATCTTCGGTGCATCAAATAAAATATCAAATAAAAAAAAGAAAAAAATCCTCTTCATTTTTTAAAATCAAACAAAAAAATCCTGAAGACAAAAATAAAACCATTGAAAACAAGCCTATCGGCGCGGTAAAGATTGAAAATAAAAAAACCGATGAAGTTACCTCTTTGGAAAAAGAAGAGGTCAGCTATAGAAAAGAAGCGGATTTAACCATGACCAAAGTTTTACTTAATAAAGCAAAAGTCAGAATGAGAAGAAAAAAATATAAAGAAGCTCTTGAATTTTATATTAAGGCTTCTGAAATTGAATCGGATGTTCCTTTTATTTACGCAGATATGGGATTCGCGAAATATCGCTTGGGCAAAACTGAAGAGGCGCTTTCCGATATGGCAAAGGTTTTAAAAATGGATTCTGAATGTGAAAAAGCTTTTCTCTACAGAGCTTATATCAAAGTTGAAACGGGGGACATTTCGGGAGCGGAGACGGACCTGAAGAAAGCTGTTTCCATAAATAAAAAGATAAAGAGAAATTTTATTTATAGCAAAGTAAAGATAGCAATTAAACGACAGAAAAGAAGAAACAAATAAATCCATAAAAAAAAGGACGGACACTTTCAATGCAGAACAAACTGACAATAGCGATACTGACTGCTTTTATTTTTCTCTCTCAAGGCTTTCTTGAAGCGAAAGAAATGTTCATTATAGCCCCTTACACGGGAGCGCTGACAAACAAACTGAATAACTCCGATTATAATTTAGACATGAAAGACACCGCGCCAATGCACGGTATTTACTTTCAATGGATAAACACTGAAAAATTCCAGGGAAACTTGTTTTATTATAAGTCCTCGGATATTAATTACAGCAATCTCAAAGGGCTTCATGCCATCGTCGATTGGTATTTTAAAACTAATGAAAGAAGCAAATATGTTCTGGGGGTGGGAGTTGAAAAAATCAATGTGGATATGGAGGCCGGAAACAATTTATCGGCGGCAATGACCTCTTTTGACATGAACAATAATATTCTCTACTACTATGCGCGCGCGGGTCAATACAGATATTTTGAAGCCGGAAAATTCAAAGGCTCTCTGCTTCCATATATAGGATATTCTTATGAAAAGGTTGATATTGACTTAAAAATTGACTTCACAAGCCCCTTTATTCCCGATACTGACGAAAATGTAATCAGCAAAGATCGCTATCCGATAGCGGGATTAAACCTAAAAACAAAATTCCATCATTTCCTTGAAACCAAACTCAAATATATGAGCAGATTTGAAAAACCTCATACAGCGCACAGCGCAACCGCCATAGTGAATATCTATCTTACGCGAAATTTTGGATTATCGTATCGCTATAAATATATTGAACATGGGAAATCCAGCGATACATATCAACTCGCGGGAATAATGGTGTGCTTTTAACTTTTGATTTTTTCTCTTAAATTTAATACAATAGGATTACTATGTTACCGACTTATAGACCAAATGTACGAAAAAGAAAGAAATCCATCGGTTTCCGCGCAAGAATGGAAACTCCTGGTGGAAGAAAAGTTTTGGCAAGAAGACGCCAAAAAGGAAGATGGCACCTTATTCCCATAATTTAAGTTAGAAGGGGATATAAGTGAATAAGTTTTCTTTTCCGAAAAGTCTTCGTATTAAAAAACGGAAACTTTTTGATTTCATATTCAAAAATGGAAAAAAAACCGCCACTAAAAATTTAGTGATGTGGTATGTTATTTCCCAAGAACATGAACAAAAAGATTTTTCAAAGGACAGATTTAATCCTAAAAATATAAAACTGGGATTAGTGGTAAGCAAGAAATTGGGCAATGCTGTAAAGCGAAACAGAACGAAAAGGCTGTTAAGAGAAGCTTTCAGATTGTCTAAAGGCGCGTTAAAGGATGGCGCCGGAATTATAATTTATCCCTTGGCGGGATGCAAACTTGAAAATAAAGAACAAACCGCCATGGACTTAAAAAAATTGTGGCTTAAAGCCGGGATTTATAATGAAGAAGCAAAATAATAAAGCCTTAACACTTCGTTTTGGAATAATAAATGCTCTCTCATTCGTTTATAAACTCCTAAGGCCCATATTGGGGCCCGCATCGTGCAGATTCACGCCGACATGCTCAGAGTACGCCTTCGCGTCTCTAAAAAAGCACGGCCTTCTGCGAGCTTTTTATCTCACAATAATACGAATTTTCAAATGCCATCCTTATCACCCCGGCGGGTTTGACCCCGTTCCATAACGCCATTTCTTCTCCTACCATATAATCCCCAGGAGACACCTCTTATGCAAAAGAATCTTGTACTGGCGATAGTATTATCATCCATTGTGTATATTTTCTGGTTTTCCGTAATAGAAAAAAGGCCGGCAATCAATCAAACTCAAACGGTTGAGAAAACAATATCTCAAAAAACCGCCGCCGCTACTCCGCCCGCGACCCAAACAAAGGCCGTTAAAATTGAAAAATTTGAAACTCATCATGCCAATATCCCCGCGACTATCGAAAAAATAAAAATAGAAAACTCCGAATATTCCATAAGCTCAAAAGGGGCTCAAATAACAAGCTTGGTATACGATGGTCCGGTTAGTCCCGCGGAACTTGTAATAGATCCTTCATCATCCCTTCTGGGAAGTTTTGAAAATTATGACTTCAAACTTGTCGGGAAAAAATCTCACTCCCTTAAATTTGAAAGCAAAACAAATAAAGATTTTCTTATAAAAAAGAATTATGATTTTGACAGAAATTCCGGTATCAGCACTCTTGAAATAAGTGTTTCAAACCTGACTTCAGAATCGAAAATGTTTGAAGAATGGCAATTAAAAATGGGACCGGGACTGGGAACCGTTAAAAATGAAGAGAAAGAAAACACAAAACTGTGGGAAGCCAAATATACGGTATTGGAAAAAGACAGAAAACATCCGACAGTCCATGAAATAGAGGAAAACACGACCATTAATAATTGGAAATGGGTGGGCATAGACAATAGATATTTCATAGCCGCCATAATAGAAAACGATGACCTTGCGGCCAATAAATCAATCCTATACGACAACCCCAAAATAAATGACAAGAAAACGCCTTTTATATCCATGCCTTTCGCCGCCGTAGCCCTTAGACCGAACGAAACAAAAAAATGGAAAATAGATTTCTATATCGGCCCGAAAGATTATGAAAAATTGGAAGTCTTGGGTCATGGCCTGGACAGATCGGTGGATTTCGGTTTCTTTTCTCCGCTGGCAAAACTCGCGAATTCCTCACTTCTTTATTTTTTTAATATGACGGGAAATTACGGTTTCGCTATTATTATTTTAAGCATTATTCTTCAAATATTAATGTTCCCGTTAAGTTGGAAAAGCTATAAAGCGATGAATATGATGAAAAAGCTTCAACCGGAACTCCAGGTATTGCAAAAGAGATATAAGGACGATCCCAAACGGTTAAACACTGAAGTTATGGCAATGTATAAAAAGAACGGCACAAATCCTCTTGGAGGCTGTTTGCCGATGCTTCTTCAGATTCCCATATTCTTCGCCTTATTCACAGCGCTCAGAAACAGCTGGGCCCTGCATGGAGCGGATTTTATATTCTGGATAAGTGACCTTTCCTCAAAAGATCCTTATTATGTGCTTCCCATTACCATGGGCGCCATAATGCTTCTGCAACAGCATGTAACCCCTCAAACCGCCGGAGGAGATAAGGGACAGATGGCGGTAATGAAATGGATGCCCGTCATATTCACATTTATGTTCTTAACCTTTCCCGCGGGACTGGTTCTTTACTGGCTGATAAACAGCGTATCGAGTTTTGCTCAACAGCTTTATTTACAAAAACAATCAAAATAGACTTTTTAAGGAGAAACCATAGTGAAAGAACTTAAAGTAGAAGGAAAAACGATTCAAAACGCGATAGACAAAGGCTTAAAAAAATTATCACTCCGCCGAGATCAGGTGGAAATTGTGGTAATTAAAGAAGGAAAAAAAGGAATTCTTGGTATCGGCTCGAAAAAAGCAAGCATTGTTCTTACGGAAAAAAAATGGAAAGGTTCGGACACTCAAACAACCGCTAAACCCACAAAACAAACCAAGGCGCCCACTAAGAAAAAAACTTCCGAGCGTAATTGGAATTCCAAACAGAAAGAGGCCAAACCTGTTCAGGGAAATGTTCAAAAGAGCGCTGCGCCACAACCTCAACCCGCTAAAACAGCTGATGTAATGGAAAATGCCAAATCCATACTTTCCCAAATGTTGAATCTTATGGGCGTGTCATTCAATATTACAGAAGCAAATTATGACAAAAAAGCTGACAAAATAATAATAAGATTTGATTCTGAAGATAGCGGTCTTTTTACAAATAAAAACGGAACCGGCATTGAATCCATACAATATTTGGTCAACGCTATAATCAATAGAACGATGAAACCCCATACTCCCGTACAAATAGATACGGCAAATTATTGGGACAGAAAAGAAAAAGACATCCTCAAAATAATTGAACACGCAACCAGAGCGGTTCAGCAAACGGCAAAACCTTTTAGGCTTGACCCTATGAGCGCCCCTCAAAGAAAATTTGTCCATGGCATTATAAAAAAGGATTATCCAAAACTTAAAACTTTATCTGAAGGCGACGGAAGATGGAGAAAAATAGTAATAAAACCGGTCTAAAAAAAAGCAGGGTACAGGCAGAAAAAAACAAACACTCTATAGTCAGGGTGGGTAGGACAAGCAGTATCAAAGAGAAGGGTGTGGACATCTCATCTCAAAAAATAATGGTGAGACAAAGGCGTGATAGTTGTGTTTACTAAGCAGGACCGTTCGGAGCCCGACTTGGGCTTACTGGAGGAGTGGGTGGACTGGGCTTTCAAAGGACTGCCACGGACACAAGTTCTCGAGTTACTATCCTGCAGTGAGACGAGAAGGGCGCAGTACTAAGCGACCCTGGTCATGAGTGTAAATACGACTAACATAGCCTCTTATACAAAACTGTCTCAACAAAAAAGAGGAAGTTTAGCGGCAAAGCTATGTTTATATCTGATTTGTCTAAAACAATTATTGCCCCGTCAACCCCTCCGGGGTTCGGGGCAATATCAATAATACGCCTCTCGGGCAAAAATGCTTTCGCCATAGCATCCAAGTTTCTTTATCCCAAAAAAACCTTCATCAATCCCAAAACAAAACAAACCCATATTTTGAAAGTTATGGAAAATGGGAAACTCATAGACCAAGTGGTTTCCACTTTCTATAAAGCTCCAAAAAGCTATACGGGAGACAATACCGTCGAAATATTCTGTCACGGCTCACCCTTCATAATCAGAACAATATTAGCTCTCGCGATAAAAAACGGCGCCAAAGAAGCCGCTCCCGGTGAATTTACCATGAGAGCTTTTATGAACGGAAAAATGGATTTAACGCAGGCGGAAGCCGTAAACGATTTAATTCATTCGGAAAGTTCGTCTTCTCACAGCTCGGCGATATCACACCTTAGAGGGGAAATAAGCGTTCAAATCAAAAATATAAAATCCGGTATTTTAAATCTTTTAAGCGCGATTGAAGTCAGGCTTGATGACAGCGAAGAGGAAATGGCTGAAATAGATTTTAATGATTTTCTACGGAAAACAAAAAAAATCACCTTGCCGCTGAAAACACTGGCGGATAGTTTTGAGAAAGGCCGGTTTATAAAAAATGGATTTAAAACAAGCATAATAGGAATTCCCAATTCAGGAAAATCTTCGCTTTTGAACGCCCTTCTGGGATATAACAGAGCGATAGTCACAAAAATATCCGGCACCACGACCGACACTATCGAGGAAAAAATAAATTTCTCGGGGATTTCCTTTATTTTTACGGATACCGCGGGCATAAAAACCAATACCAAAAATCCCATTGAAAAAGAAGGCATCTTAAGGGCGATAGATTTTATAAAAACAAGCGATATTCTTATTTGGGTTATGGATTATTCCAAGAAACCGTGCGCAAACGAAAAAGAAGTTGCCCGCCAGATAAAAAAATATTTGGACGATAAAAAAACCCAGCTTATTAAAGTCTTCAATAAATCGGATTTAAACCCCGAAAGACCGGCGGAAAAAGGAACTCTGACTATTTCCTGTAAAACAAATTCGGGAATAGATAAACTTAAAAAACTCATTGTAAAAAGACAGGAAACAATATTTGGGGAACAATCATCGGCAATAGTAACCTCCATGAGACACTTTCAAGCATTAAATAATTCCTTGGTTGAAATGAAGCTTTTTGAAAAAATGCTTAAAAATAAAAAAATCCGCCTGGAACTTGCCGCTGAACATTTAAAATCAGCTTTAAACGAACTTTCGGATATTCTGGGAGAAACAAACTCTGACGAACTTCTTTCAAATATTTTCTCAAAGTTTTGCGTGGGGAAATAAAGAGTTACAGTCATTAAGGAAAATAAATGATGCAACATATAAAAACCATGACAAACAATGTGAAGGAACTTCTCTTAAAACCGGAAGCTTTTTTCAAGAATCTAAAAACAAATAAGATAAATTGGATTTTTCCCTTATCCGTTTATTTCGTTTACATAATCTTCAACTCTTTATTCTTGAATTACAGACCCTTGAACTTTCCAAATGAATTGGCGGTTCTTGATATACTAAATCCAAGCTTTCTCTTTTACTTTGGCGTTCAATTTTTTTGGGGAACTCTTATCTCAGTGATATTTGCCGTCTCTGTAATTTTTTTAATTAAATTCTATACCTTCAAATTTTCCTTAGCCTTGGTTTCATGTTTAATCTCCGTTATAGCGGGAACTTATATTCTGAATAACTTTGATAATTTTCTTCTTCCGGTTGCCTTATTATTGATTTTCCTAGCGCTAAGCGTTTTAATAATACGCACAAATGTAAATGGGTTCATATATTTATTGAAAGCCACTTTTTCAGTTAATTTAATATCGTTCTTATTTTTGCCGATACTGTTTATTTCCGTATTTTTGAAATCTGAAAATTTGTTCTTGATCTCGAACTTAATAATGGCTGTCTGGCTGCTAATCTTGTTCGTAAAAGCGGTAAAAACAATCAGCGCCATGTCCGTGATTAAAACCATATTGATATTTTGCTTCTCGGCCATCGGAGCTTTTGGAGCGCTTTATCTGCTTTCAAAAATAAATCTGTTATCTGACAATACTTTTAAAGTGATTTTATCAATATAATGAAATTTAATTATCCTGACAATTTTGAAATCATTGTAGTGGGCGCCGGTCACGCGGGCTGTGAAGCCGCTTTGGCGGCCGCAAGGATGGGAGCTAAAACTCTTCTTGTCACGCAAGACTTGGATACCATAGCTCAAATGTCCTGCAATCCTTCTATCGGCGGAATAGGCAAAGGACAGATAGTCCGTGAAATTGACGCCTTGGGCGGTGAAATGGCTAAGATTACGGATTTCTCAGCCATAAGCTATCATATGCTCAATATGTCCAGAGGCCCCGCCGTTCATTCTCCAAGGGCGCAATGCGACAAAAAAATCTATCAATTCTCAATGAAGCATATTCTTGAAAAACAAAAAAATCTCTATATGCTTCAAGATGAAGTTACCTCTTTGTGGAGTGAAAATTCAAAACTAAAAGGCATAATAACCCAAAGAGCAACCAAATATAAAGCAAGCGCGGTAATAATTACCGCCGGAACTTTTCTAAAAGGACTCATTCATATAGGTTTAAAATCTTTTCCCGGAGGCAGATATAATCATTATCCCAGCAATCATCTTTCAGCCAGCCTGAAAGAGCATGGCATAGAGATTGACCGCCTTAAAACCGGCACTCCGATGAGAATAAACGGCCGCTCAATAGATTTTTCAAAATGTTTTGAACAAAAACCCGATAATCCTTATGAACCGTTCTCACATTTCTCCGCGCCGTCAAACGCTCGTTCGCGCTCATGCTGGATAACCCATACCAATGACAAGGTAACGAAAATCATAAACAATGATCTTCATTCATCGCCTCTTTATTCGGGGAAAATAAAATCAATAGGCCCGAGATATTGCCCTTCCATAGAAGATAAAATCGTAAAATTCCCTCATCATAAAAGCCATCATATATTTTTAGAGCCGGAAGGCCTTAACACCGAAGAGTATTATTTGAACGGCCTTGCCACCAGCCTTCCCGAGGAGACGCAATTAAAAATACTTCATGCCATCAAAGGCCTTGAAAAAGCCGAGATATTGCGCGCCGGCTATGCCATAGAATATGATTTCGCTTATCCCATTCAACTCAAAAAATCTCTCGAATCAAAAATAGTGCCGGGCCTGTTTATGGCCGGACAAGTAAACGGCACCACGGGTTATGAAGAAGCGGCGGCTCAAGGCCTTATGGCGGGCATAAACGCCGTTAATAAATTAAAAAA
>DAOWCC010000076.1 GCA_030639665.1 Elusimicrobiota bacterium
AGAGGCAGATTTTTAAGGCTTGCGGGCAATAGAATTTTCAAGAATCCTGAAAATCTTGTAAATAGTTTAATTCAAAGGTTTGACGGTTTAAATGAGGATATGATTCGAGCGGTAGATTATAAAATTAAGGATGTTTCGGATAATCTAAAATTTAAAATCGGAAAGTTAAATGCTTTGAGTCCATTATTTCCTCTTAAAAAAGGTTATTCAATGGTAACTTTTGAGAGCGGTAAAATAGTTAGAGATTCGGCCCAGCTTAGCGCGGGAGATTTGGTAAAAATAAAATTCGCGAAAGGCTCCGCAAAAGCTAAAGTAAAAGAAACGGAGAAATAAATGGCAAAAAAAGAAAAGAATTTTGATTTTGAGAAAAATTTAACCAAACTTGAAAACATAGTCGAAAAACTTGAATCGGAAGATACGCCGATAGAGAAATCTCTGGAGTTTTTTGAAGAAGGCGTTAAAATTTCAAAAGAGCTTTCGGGAAAACTTGATGAAGTTAAAAGAAAGATTGAAGTTTTAAAAAAAGACGCTTCCGGTATTAAACTGGAAGAATATGAAGAAGAATAGTAAGAAATCGGAGAACAGCACATGTAGCGGGCGAATTACCATTCGCCAAACAGGTAGGATTCTTCCGCATTGAGCAGTGAGTCACATCTCAAAGTTGAGGGAGTGGATTGGTTGACAGAAAATTTATGAGAACTCGTTTAGATATAGCCTGCGTAGAAAGAAAGCTTTTTGAAAGCCGCAAGAAAGCTCAAGGTTCCATAATGGCCGGCCTCGTAAAGATAAACGGCACTGTAGCCGATAAAGCCGGCAGGCCGGTTAAAGCCGATGATGTTATCGAAATAATAAAACCGGATTGTCCTTATGTCTCCCGAGGCGGATTAAAACTAAAGGGGGCTTTGGACAAATTCAATATAGAAGTAAAAGATAAAATATGCGCTGATATTGGTGTTGCCACAGGGGGATTTTCAGATTGTTTTCTTCAAGAGGGAGCCAATCTTGTTCATGGTGTGGATGTCGGAGAAGGCCAGATTCACGAAAAAATAAAAAATGACCCTAAATTTAATTTTATTCCTCAAACCAATGCCCGTTTTTTAACGCCGGAACATTTTAATTCTTTGCCTGAAATTATTGCCATTGATGTTTCATTTATATCTCTAAAGCTTATTCTTGGTCCGGTTTTTGAATCGTCTGCCAAAAATAGTGAGATTATCGCTCTTATCAAACCGCAATTTGAACTTGAAAAGAGGGATTTAAAACGCGGTATAGTTAAATCCGATGAAATCCGATTAAAAGCGGTAGATTTATTGAGGGAATTTCTAAAAGAAAACTATCCCGCGGTAAAAGAAATGGGGCTTATTGATTCTCCAATCAAAGGAGCTAAAGGCAATCTCGAATTTCTCTGGCATTTAAAAAAATAATATGACTAAAAACTCTAACCCCGAACCCCGAATCCCGAATCCCTATGTTTTAGAATGCGCGGTTTGGGAATTTACTCTTAAATGTAATTTAAATTGTCTTCATTGCGGTTCAACAGCCGGAGGCGCGCGCGGCGATGAATTAAATACAGAGGAAGCTCTTTCTCTGTGCGAAGACCTTAAAAAAACGGGTTGTTTGGGCGTGGCGCTTATGGGCGGAGAGCCCTTGCTTAGAAAAGATTTTTTTTTAGTGGCTGAAAAAATAAAAGCTCTCGGCATGGATTTATCCATTATCACAAACGGCACTATTTTCTCCGATGAAATATTTGAAAAACTGAAAAAATTAAAACCGAGGGCCTTAGCGGTAAGTTTAGACGCTTCAACTGCTGAAATTCACGACCGCATAAGAGGGCAAAAAGGCGCGTTTGAAAAAACATGGAAATTTGTTGAAAGGGGTTTAAAAGAAAAACTTCCCATAAGCGTTATTACCACCGTTCATAAAATGAATTTAAAAGAATTGCCCGCTATGCGGGAACGGATTAAGGGCAAAGGCATAGCCTGGCAAATTCAAACGGCCGGGGCTGAGGGCGCCAGATTTCCAAAAGAGATGCTTTTAGACGCGGATGAGTTTTATTCGGTGGGTATTTTTATTGAATCTTCCCGGCGTAATTATCCGGCTAAAGAATTGCCCGTTATAGGCGCGCATGATATGGGTTTTAATTCAATGCTTATGAAAAATATCACGCTTCAGGATAAATGGCGGGGCTGTGAGGCTGGCATAAGTGTTTTGGGCATTAGAAGCAATGGCGATATTTTAGGTTGTTTGGCTATAAATGAAGATGAATTTATAGAAGGCAATATCAGAGAATCCTCAATGGGCGATATATGGAATAATCCTCAAGGTTTTTCCTATACCAGGAATTTTAAATTAAAAGACGCGGGAGAATTTTGCCAAGGCTGTAAGTTTTTAGCTGATTGCAAAGGCGGTTGTAATGAAATGTCTTTGATGAAGACCGGTAAAGTTCATAATGATTCTTATTGTTTCTACAAAATAGAGCAAAGATTATTTAAAGAAGAGCTCAAAAACCCCATTAAAAGATTTATGCTGAAATTATCGGGCTTAAAAAGTTCTTTATCAGCGGATAGAAAAATCAAAAAACTCAGCAAAATATTCCTGGGCGACAGAGTTTAATTATTTATGGAAGATATTTTATTATGAAATTAAATATTGGTTGTGGGCGGAATTATCTAAAGTGTTATATAAACATTGATTCAAGCGGGGAATCTCTGGCGGATAAAATAATGCAGGCGCATTGCCTTGATATAAAGTCGGAGGCGGCGGATGAAGTGAAGGCTTTGCATTTGATTGAACATCTTGGTTTTTTTAAATCCAAGTATTTTTTGTCAGAGGTTTATAGAGTATTAAAGCCGAACGGCGTTTTTATAATGGAAACGCCGTATATCGAAAAATCATTTGAAAATTTTTTGAAGGGGAACAGAAGCGAAAGGGAAAGCGTTTTGGGCTGGATTTATGGCAGTGAAACGGAAGGCATGCGCCATGTATATTGCTTTCCTATAGAGCTGATTAAAGAAATAACGGCGGAAGCTGGTTTTGAAATAATTAAGACGGAAGAATTCAATTATCATCCAAACCGGCCGGCTTTAAGATTTACAATGAAGCGCGTCTCAGGTTTGGATTCTAAAAATTTTATGGCGGAATTTAGGCGAGAGCTTATAAAAAAGAACATTATTGTTTTCAAAGATGAATATGTAATGAGTGAGAATGAAAATATTCTTAAAGTGATTGAAAAGTATATTGGAAACAGCGACTATGATATGATTTTAAAGCTTTCAATTAATAATCCGGTTCTTATAAATGAATTTTTTAAATTCGCGGTTAAGGGAAACAAGAATTTAAAGCGCTTTAATGAAGATAATTTTGAAAAAGCTTTGCTTAAGCTTAAAAAACAGGAAACTGTTTAAATTATGTAAAATAAAAGCACTTGATAAAAGGGGATATTGGAATGAAAAAACTTGAATTCATAGCAAAAAAAACGGGGTTAAATTCAAATGAAATAAATAAGTTTTCAAAATTTAGTGTTTTAGGCATTATTGCCATTCTCATAACCACTGTTATGGGATGCGTGAAAAACAATAATCAAGTTAAAAAGCCCGCGGCGGAGAATATGACTTTGGAAGAGATAAAAAATCTTGTTAAGGAAGTGGAAGCTGAAAAAAAACCGACAGGAAAAAAGGTGAAGCCTGATATATCCGATAATTGCGGACCTTATCCCGGTTATCCCTGCGGAACCAAATATTTCACCGTGGCGGTTAAAGATTTTAGCGGTTTCTGTTTATAATTTTGATAGCCGATTCAAATTAATATTTTGAGGATATAATTATGACTGGAAAATTTGTGAAAATAAGAACGGCTTTATTCGTTTTGGCCTTATTTTGCCAAACGGGGCTTTTTGCTTTTGAATGTCCTAAAAAACCTGAGGCGGGAGCTATAGCCGTTGAAACGAATCTGGATTGTCCTTGGGCCGGAGCGGGGAGATTGCTTATTAAAAAGGCTGAAAACAATGAACCTTTAGATTCTGTGTTTTTAAATTATACTCCCGGTATATTAGATCAGCTTAATACAGATAAATCCAATTCCGCGGCTTTTAAACTTTGGGGTGAAAGTATTAATTTTGACGCGATGATGCGCGCCACCATAGTTCATCCCGATATTCTTTCATATTTGGCATTAAAATTAGGCATTCCCGGTTCTGATGGCAAAATTATTCACGCGGGTATGGAGCATACCTATGGCTATCTTTTCAGCGTGATTGAAACAAAGTTCGGCTTTAAGAGGGACAGATGGGTTAAGGATGATATAGAAATGGGATTGGGGCTTGAAAAAGGAATTTTAGGGCCCAAGCCAAGTAAAGGCGCCTTATTTTCAAATATTACATGTTTTGCCGGGAATATTTCCTTAAGAAATGATTTATCCGCTCAACATTTATTGCAATCTATTGCTTGTCCCGCTTCTTTAAAAAATTATGCCGCCGGAAAAGTTAAAAGACTTAGACTGGTTGAAACCGTCATTTTGCCCGGCCACAGAAATATTGTGTTAAGAACGGACTTTATTCCGTTTGATAAGGTTTCCGCCGGGGGTAACGCTTATTTGCTTATATATTCGATTTATGATTCCAAGAATGATGAAGCGACTTTGATAACGCTTTTTCCCGTAGGAGCGTCATTTGTCGAAAGAACAACCGATATTAAAACTCTCGGCGCGGATAAAATTATAAAAACCCGTTATAATGCGTGGGTGGAAGGTTTTAGCGGTAAAAAAATTAATGGCGTTCGTGAAGTTTTTTGGCTGGATGACTAAAATTGAAAAAAAATATTTTCCTTTTATTATTTATTTTTATCGCCGGTTGCGGTAATTATCGCTATGCGCGTATTTCCTATCCCAGCGCCCAGCCCAATCAAGATATGCGAGACGCTTTAGCCTCTCTTTATGTGGTTGTTAAAACCAAGCCAAACCAAAAAACCAAAATTACAAATAATCTTTTAAAATCTTTAATCGGCGGTTCTCACGCGGACATAAACGGCCTTTTATTGGCTAAGGGCGTTGCCAAAGATTTTAATGATAAAGGGGCAAGGGTAGCGGCTTTTCGTTTTCTTGACGCCAAGAGCATGGAATTTGATTTAGTGGGGAAAATAAAACCGCAAGGGATACTTGAAATAAATTTATCAGAGCCGGCACTCTCAATAAGCGAGATTGAAAGGGAAGTTGAGTATTATGATAGAAAAACCAAGGAAAAGAAAAAAGGAAAGACGAGGGTTTGGATATATGAAGTGACTTTAAATGCCAATTTGAAACTTATAGCATTTCCCGGTCTTATGCTTCTTGATAAATGGACGGCGCCGATAGAATATAAAGAAGAGCATAATTCAAAAGATATGAATAAAGAAGTTTGGTTTGAAAGAATTCAGGAGAAGATGTTTAAAAAAGTTCAAAATAAATTTTCTTCAAGATATTTTGGAGTTCCCGTTCTTAAAAACAGGCGGGTGTTTTTTAAGAAAAAAGATAAAGAATCTGAAAAAGCTTATAAATTTTCACAAAAGAAAAAGTGGAATAAAGCTGAAGCTATTTGGCTTAAAAGAATAAAAGAGAAATCCGATTGGCGGGATATTAACAATATGGGAGTTTCAAAAGAACTTAAAAAAGAATATTCCGCGGCTCTTAAATATTATAGACTGGCGCGGGAAAAATCAGTCGATGATAAGGAAGCGAAAGGCATAAGATGGAAAGGGATATTTAAAGATATTGATTTTGCCGTATCGGGAAAAATAAAACCTGTGAAAAATTCTTTCAAATGGTTTGATTATAAGGTGGCGGTTCTGCCTTTTTCAAGCGAAGTTGTAAGCATGGACGGCCCGGTTATGCTTAGGAAGATGATTTTTGAAGGCCTAAAGGAATCGGGTTATGATATTTTAACCATTGAAAAAACCGACGCGCTTTTGCGTGAAAAAGGTTTTAGCGACGGAGGGCAATTAACAAGAGTGGATAAGAAAAAGATATGCCAATGGCTTAATGTGGACGCTCTTGTCAGCGCGAATGTCACGGATTTCAATGATGTTATGGCCGGTATTTATAATAAAAGGATAGTGTCGGGAAAAGTGTCTTTTTGGTCATTGACCGATAAAAGAAATATTTTGGATTTATCTGAAGAAGTCTTGAAAATCAAGATGCCCAAAAGTTTCGTAAAAGGATTTTTGGGGCAGGTCGCGAAAAATTGGGCGGAGAAACTTAAAAACAATCCTTTGGTTTATGAATCTTTAATCTTTTCCAGAGAAGTTGTCGGTCGGTTTCCTGGCTTACCCCGTTAGAAGGGATTTATCTGTCTCACTGTCGTTCTGCCGAGCTGCTTGCCCTTACGGAGTCTTGATGAAGGAGGGTCGCGCTACTTTAATCTTTCCTTTCAAAAACAATCAATGTTTCCGTATGCGGCGTATTGGGGTAAAAATCAAAACCCGCGGTTTTGATAATATTGTATTTTTCAAGAAAGAAGGCGGCATCACGCCCTTGAGTAATGGGATTGCAGGATAGATAGATAATTCTTTTTGGAAGTATTTCAAATATGGCTTTTATCACTTTTTTGTGAATGCCCGCTCTCGGCGGGTCCAATACCAAAATATCGGTTCCCTTAAAAATATCGGTATCCGCTTTTTCCGACATTGAACATATAATTTCAAAATTTGAAATATTATTTTGTTTCGCGTTTATTTGGGCGTATTTAACGGCGCTGTCCACTGATTCTATGGCATAAACTTTTTCCGCCATATCGGCCAAGCTCAAGCCTATGGAGCCTACGCCTGAATAAAGGTCTATTATTTTGGAGCATTTATAGGCGCTGTTCTTTATTTCTTCAAGGGCTTTTTCAAAAAGGTCTATATTGTTTTGAAAAAAACAGTCATAGCTGTAAGAAAATTTCTTGCCTAAAAGCTCTTCGGTTATAAAATCGGCGCCGCTTTGATAAATTATTTCAGTTGCCACGCTCATCGGACTAAGAGGGTTTGAATAGGCGATAATAAAGCCGTTAAGCCCGTCTATTTGAAACTCGCCGAGATTGATGTCTTTGTTTTTTACATAGAGGATAGCTATCCTTTCATTTAAGTGTTTGGATTCTCTAAATACCAGAGTTTTTAATTCATCCAAAGCTATGTTTTTAGAATTCAAAATTTCCAGTATTTTTAAGGCTATCGCGTTTGTTTCCTCTCCCATGAGAGCGCAGCCGTTTTCCAAAATATATTTTTCATTCCAACAGCCGCGCTTATGAAAAGCGAAACGCAGTTTTCCTTCTTCATTTATTGTAAAGCTATATTCTATTTTAGTCCTATAACCAAAAAGTTTTTCGGCGCGATAAAATTTTTCAACTTTAATGGTCTCTTTAGTTGTTTGATATAAATGATCTTCAATAATGTTTTTTTTGGTTTTTGCCTGAAAATCGTAATTCATGATTTGCCAGGGAGAACAGCTTAAGTAATGGTCTTCTTTCTCTTTTATTCTTTCAGGCGAAGGTTTAATTATTTCCAGTAATTTGGCTTCCATAAAGTTTCTTTTTTCGCGAGTTATTTGGACTCGCGCGGTTTCTCCCGGGAGCACGCCATAAGAGAAAACCACTTTTCCTTTTGTTCTTCCCAAGGCTTTGCCTTCTCCGACTATTTTTGTAAATTCAAGTTCCAGTTCTTTATGCATAATTCTCCTTAAGGGCTTGGAAAAAAATTACCCTATCATTTGGAAGCTCAGCTTTAAGTTGGTCGTCTGATGAGCATAGCTCACTGATACGACACCCGGCATAGCTTTGAGTTCAAGGCGCGATGAATGAGAAGGCTTTACGCCTGTGAATGAAGAGCAACGAAGAAATCAATAAAAGATGCGCTTCTCCATAGGAGCTGGCTAATTTCCGGCTCCAACCGCGTTACTCATCACTCATGGCGCTATAAGCGCCACTCGCTCTTCGTTCCTTGTTTCGCTCAGAAATTGGCCAGCCAAATGGCAAGTTAATTCTTTTCCAAGCCCTATAAAATCTGTTTCTATTATATCTTATTAGTTTATTCTCTTAAAAACGAGCGTGTAGTCATTATTTAGGAGAGATATTTAATATAATTTTAAGAGCGATAGCGGAAAATTAAATGAATATGGCAAATAGTAAATTTTCATCGGAAAAAATAAGAAAAAATCTTACATCTTCTTTGGTTTTTATCGCTTTAATTTATAATTTTTTTATTTCATGGAAAGTGTTTTCAAAAGTTCCTCTTTCAGATCCCGCTCTATATCCCGCGATAGCCAAGGCTTCAAAATTTTTTTATGACACCGGCATAAGAGAGCCTGTTCAAATATATATCGTAAAATTTTTTATGCTTTTCGGTTTAAATGATATCTTGAGCGTGAGAGCCGCTACTCTGGTTATAGCGGCTTTTTGCGCGGTTTTTTTATTTAAATTTGTTTACAAGAGATTTGGTTTTGTGGCCGCTATGGCAGCGGGATTTGTTTTTACGGTAAATCCCTATATGGGATATTATAGCGTTCAAGGCGTAAATAATCTTACAAGCGGATTTTTCTTGATGCTCTTTATATATTTTCTTACCAAAAAAGATTATGAACGGCGAAACCTGATTTACACGGTTTTATTTGCCGCTTTGAGCATGCTGACAAGGCTTGAAAATATATTAATTGTTTTTTTAATTTTGGCATCTTTTGTTTTGATTAATTTTTCGAGAACCAAATTAAGATTTTCTTTACTGGTATTCGCTTTCGCTTTTATCGCGGTTTTGCCCTATCCTTTGCATCAGGCTTATAAATATAAAAATCCTATGCATTCTCATAATATGGCGGCCAGATTTTGGACCAATACCGAAAAGAATGGTCCGCGTTCAGCCCAGCGATATAAAGACGGCCCCATGAGTATAGGAGGTTTTTTATTTAGAGACGGCGCCGGCGGCGCCGCAATCTCATTGGGCAGAGGATATTTTAAGAGTTGTTTCCATTATTTTCCCAGAATTCTGTATTACAAGATTGTCTTTTTTTTATTTATTTTTGGCTTTATCATAACGGTGTTAAGAAAAAAATATTTTTTGGCAAGTCTGCTTCCCATTATGATACTGCCGGTGGTTTTTATAGCCGGTATTGATCAAGTTTCAAGAGGCAGCGGCATAGAGCTTAGATTTTATCTGAATGTGTTGTGGCTAATGGGGATTTACGCTGGGCTTGGCGCGGATACCGTGGCGGAATTTGCGGATAAAAAATTTAAAGAATTAGCGGCAAAGCGATAAATTAGTTGATTTTACGGCGTTTTACGGTGAATTATTTTGTATCATTACTCTATGAATAGTGATTTATCAAGGGGAGAGTTTTGAAAAAAATTCCAAATAAATATAAATTTACAGCGGTTGTAGCCGCTCTCTTTTTAATTCCTTTTCTTATAATGAGCAATCATTTTCTTAACAGCACCAAAGAGATGGTTAGAAAGAATATGTTAGAACTCATAAGTTTTCGGACCAAAGGCATTTCAAAAGTTGTTTCCGGCGTATTAAATTCAAACTATGAAATTTTTAGAATCGCGAAAACCGAGAAATTTTTAAAACTTTCCAATATCCAAAGAAAAAAACTCCTTCAACGGGAAATGGAAAGGCATAAAGGGATTTACAGAGGTTTCGCTCTCTTTACTCCGTCGTGCAAAAAAATATTTTCGCTCGGAGAATTTAATGATTATAGCTGTTTGAAAAACGGGCTTATAAAAAAAGCCGCCGTGAGCTCTATGTCTATTGGAGCCGTGGAATATTCACAAGATGAACCCTGTTCTTTGATTATAGCCGAGCCTATCTTTGCCTTGAAATCAAAAAAACCCAAATTAATCGCGTTTGGAAAAATAAGTCTGGCGCCTTTAAATAATGTCATAAGGTCTTTTGGAAAGAAATCCCGCAGTGAGCTTGGAATCGCGGATGCCGGCGGACAAATTATAAGCGATTCCACGGGAAAGGCCATAATAAAGCCCGGTATCAGAATATCCAATGAAATTATCAAAGTTATAAATTTTTCTTTAAAACGCCAAGTTCAGAATTCAAGCTCTCAAATTCGGATAAAAGGGAAAAAAAATTTAGTGGCGGTTTCAAGCGTACAGGGGACGAAGTGGTGGGTTTATGAAAAAATGAATTCTTCCACTTTGATTGATTATTCTTTCTGGGCCAGGAAAATTATTTACAGCGGTATCATTTTGATAATCGCCTTTGCTTTCATTTCATATAAGCTTGCCGAGCTATGGCTTATCCCCAAAGAACTGCCGGTTTCCTCCACCACTTCTTTAGCAGACCCGCCGATGCCTCATGATGACGGGAAAACCGAGCCTAAGCTCTAGAGTCTATCCGACATAAGCAATTTCGCCTGCAACTGTCGCTTTTGGCTTACGCCTTTGCGCCGCTCAATTTACAGACTCCTAGAGTTAATCTGAACAAAATAGGTGTTTCTAGCTTCTTACTGCTCAATCCGCTTTATTGCTGTTTGCTGCCAAACAAGCGGAGGAC
>DAOWCC010000011.1 GCA_030639665.1 Elusimicrobiota bacterium
GAGGTGTGGTGAAATGATTATCAGTTTCTTCATCATAAGAAATTCCTTTGTTTTTTAAGGGTTTAATATGCTTTATCCATCCGGTGCCATGATTCCAGACTATAAGCATATATTTCTTGGCCGGATAATTGGCTTTGGCCCATTTGCCAAAATCAACCAAATGCTTCCAATCACCCATATCCACTTTACCAAGATCTTGGACAATAGGGGAAGTGACGGCATCGGTATTATTATCTTTCAGAATCAAATATCTTCTGGAGCCTATCCAGTCACCTTCAAAAGAATCATATCCTTCCATTCTGCCAAGCTCAACAACAATATTTACCTTATCGGAAGAACCGATCATTTCCATTTCATTGACATTTTTTAAACCATACCTTTCCAAATTATTCTTGGCATTTTTAAAAATCATGATAGTCCATTCTTTTTCAATTTTTGGCTTTAAAACATTTTCATCGCGTCTGATGAAATTGAAAATACCGCCATTGCCAAATTCTTCGGAAAACTCGATATCACTTACGGTAATGGAATTTAAATTAAAGTCATTTTGCGCTTTAGCGTTTGAAACATGGAAAAATAAAAATGCTATTGCCAGTGCCGCTACTTTCATCATCGTTTTTTGCATTTAGCATTCTCCTTTATCTTCGGTCAAGGTATATTTATAGTTTAGTTTCTTTTGCCAGCCGGCAAGAGTGTCTTAAGGCCCTGTGTTTAATAGGTCCTTTGGCTTGCCCCGTTAGAGATATGCGGGCTGAAGTTTTATGCAAAGATGCTGAGAAGAGAGACGATAGCAAATATAATTATGAAGGCCTTAGTTATGGGTAAAGGGCGTATGCGCGCCCTATCTCTAACGGTGTGAAAGGTTAAATTCTGTGATTTATGCCTTTTTTTACGGGCACTTATAAACTATGATTTGTATAATAGAATGAAAACATGTGCAGGCAGAGATGGAGGCTTTTAAGTGGAAAAGCAAGGCAAAGAAAAAGTTAAGAAGTTCATGGAGATTTCTAACTCTTAGCCTTTATCTTAAATCTGCCGTTAAACGGAGGATTTTATGAAAGATACACCGCGTTTTAATTATACAGTTGAGGAAATTAATGATATTTCCCAATCCGGCATAAAAAAATTTGAAGATAGTCTTGAGGCGATTATCGCCGTTTCAAAGCAAGATAGAGATTTTGAAAATACCGCGTATGCTTTTGAAAAAGCTTTATGCGAGATATCGGATAAGATAACGGTGCCCACTTCTTTGGCATATATTTCAGATAATCCCGCAATAAGAGACGCTTCGCAGAATTTAGAGCTTAAGATAAGCCAATATTTTGTTGATGTTTTTACCAGAGAAGATATTTTTAACGCGTTAAATGAATTCGCTTCAAAAGAAGTCAAATTAAGTGAAACCAATCAAAGGCTTTTGGATAAAATACTTTTGGATTTTAAAAAGAACGGTCTTGGTCTTGCCCAAGATAAGCGCGATGAAGTAAAAAAACTTCTTAAAGAGCTGGTTGAAATTGAGTTGAAGTTTTCCGTCAATTTGCGCGATGTTAAAGATACCATTGAAGTTTCTCAGGAAGAATTAAAAGGCCTGCCGGAAGATTATATTGTCCGCCTCAAAAAAACTCCCGAAAGTAAATACATTATTACGATGGATTATCCCGATTATGTTCCCTTTATGGAGAATGCCGAAAGTGATGACGCGCGTCGACGACTCTCTTTAAAATTTAATAATCGTTGCGCGAAAGAAAATGTGAAATTAATGGAAGATGCCATCAGTATAAGGCGGCGCATAGCCAAGAATATCGGTTATCCGACTTTTGCCGATTATGTTTTATCCGACCGCATGGCCAAAGACTCCGATACCGTTTTTGATTTTCTGAATAGAACTATGGATAAACTCAAGGAAAAAGGCATAAAGGAATTGGAAGAAAGAGTCGCGCTTAAAAAAGAGAGAGACTCTTCTTCTGACGGAACTATGATGTCATGGCAAACGAGTTTTTACAATAATCTCCTCAAAAAGAAAAAATATTCCATAGATCATGAAAAAATAAAAGAATATTTTCCTTTGGAGACGGTTGTTAAGGGGATGTTCGAAGTCTTTGGGAAAGTGCTCGGAGCGGAGTTTAAAGAAGCGGACCTTGAAACCTGGCATAAAGATGTTCGGAGTTATGAGGTTAAAGATAAGGATGGCGTGATTGCTCATTTTTATTTTGACTTATTTCCGCGAGAAGGAAAGTATAAGCACGCGGCATGTTTTGGCATTAAGCAGGGAAGAGAATTGGAAGACGGTTCTTATCAAAAGCCCGCCGCCGCCATAGTCGCCAATTTTCCCAAGCCCGGAGGAGATTTGCCATCGCTCATGAAATTTGACGATTTAGTGACCATGTTTCATGAATTTGGACATGTCACGCATAATATTTTTACAAAGGCTAAGTACGGAAAGTTTTCCGGAACCAGCGTTTCCAGGGATTTTGTGGAAGTTCCGTCTCAAATACTTGAGAATTGGGCTTATTCCAAAGAAGTTTTAAAAGTGGTCTCGGGGCATTATAAAAATCCATCCGAGAAACTTCCCGATGAAACAATAGAGAAGTTGATAGCGGCAAAGAATATGGATTCGGGATTGGCTAATTTAAGGCAGCTTTTTTTCAGTATCTTGGATATGAAATATCATACGCTTGAAGGAGAGGTGGATACCACCGATCTTTACAGAAAATTAATGAAAGAAATATCATTGATATCCATGATGGATGGTTCTCATCCTCAAGCCAGTTTCGGCCATTTAATGGGCGGGTATGAAGCGGGCTATTACGGTTATCTTTGGGCTAAAGTTATAACCATGGATTTGTTTTCCGTATTTGAAAAAGATGGAATAATGAATACTGAAACGGGCGCGAGATATAAAAAGCTTATACTTGAACCGGGCAGAACATATGATGAATTGGGGCAGGTAAAGAAATTTCTTGGCAGAGATTCAAATGAAGACGCCTTCTTAAAAAGCATAGGAGCCGCATCAGAAACGGTTGTTTAACTAAGCGCGGTTTTTAAAATGCTCAGCAATATTTAGGCTAAGACCAGAGAGGGTTTTGGCGCGTTTATTTATTTTATGAAAACAAAAATTTCAATTATCGGCGGGATTGCGTTTGGGATATTTCTTATGTATCTCGCTTTTAGGAATATTGATGTAAAAAGTATTGCCGCAATTTATAGCAAAACAAATCCATGGTATCTTCTTCCTTTAGGTTTTTTATTGATTTTAGAGCTTTTCCTGCGAGGAGTTCGTTGGAAATTGCTTTTGAATCCTATTGGGAAAGTAAAGGCAATAGATACTTTTAAACTTGAGGCTATAGGGCTTGCGTTTAATAATATTCTGCCTCTGAGGTTAGGAGAAATAATTAGAGGAATTTTGTGCGCGAGAAGACTTGAAATTTCCATGGTAACGGTTTTTTCAACTATTTTAGTTGAAAGAGTTATGGATACCATTACCATTTTTATTCTTGTCATAATAGCCATAAAATTTGATGGATATGTTGGTGCGACTGATTTAAACTCTTATTTTTGGTTTATTTTACTTGCTGCGGGGATAGGGCTTTTGTCTCTTGTTTTTATTGAAAAAATATTGCTTCATCATAAACTGACCGGGATTTTTCTTAAATTTCCAAGACTTGCGGATATATTAAAAAATATCGCGCATGGAGCCAAAGCATTTCAGAGTTTTAAGGGCGTTATGGGTATAATTCTTTGCGGACTTGCTCAATGGTCCATTAATATTTCCATGTTTTATATTGTGGCAAAGGTTTTCAATATTACCGGAATTATCAATATTTTTAAGGCCGTAAAATTAATTTTTACAACGGCTGTGGCGGTATCCGTGCCGGCTATGCCGGGATATTTTGGCAATTTGGAGTTCGCGCTCAGTAAGGTGATGAGTTTATGGGGTATAGCTGAGGAAGTAGGTTTTGCGTATGCGACTTATTTGCATCTTTCCATGTATATTGTGGTGACAGTTGTGGGTGTGTTTTTTGTTTATCAGATGGGCTATTCAATTGGCGATTTATACAAAGAAAGTAAAAAATGGAAAAAGAAAAGAAAATCAAATCAGTCTTAATGCTTATAGCCACTTTTTTTCCGCTGATAGGCGGAACTGAAAAACAAGCTTTAAGTCTTGCGGGTTCCTTGGTTTCAAGGGGAATAAAGGTTAAGGTTTTGACCAGAAGGGTTAAAGGAACTGCCGGCAGTCAGAATATGGGCGGCATTTCCGTTTGCAGATTAACGATTCTTGGAAAAGGCTTACTGGATTCCATTTCTTTTATGTTAGCCGGTTTTTTCTATCTGCTAAAGCATGCGAGCGAATATGATGTTATCCATGTCCATCTTGCTTCATCTCCCGCTATAGCCGCCATTATAGCCGGTAAACTTACCGGGAAAAAAGTAATTATTAAACTTGGCGGCGGAAAAGGCGTGGATGAAATAAGTCTTTCAGAAAAAACCATTAGCGGAAGATTAAAACTAAAATTTTTTGCTCTTACAAAACCAACTTTGATGGTTATGAATGAGGATGTTCTCAATTGGCTAAAAAGCACGCCGCTTAAAAATCTTGAACTGATTAAATTTAGGAACGGCGTTGATACGGGCAAGTATTCGCCTCTTTTGTATCAGGAAAAAATAAAAGCAAAAAATAAACTCGGTTTTGAAAATAAACAAATCTTTCTTTTTGTCGGCAGATTATCTCCCGAAAAAAGAATAAAAGAGTTTGTGGAAATTTGGGATGAGCTTATGCGCGGAGAAAATGTTTCCCAAAAGGTTCACTTTATTATTGTGGGTTCGGGCCCTCAGGAAAAAGAGCTGAGGGAAGCCATTAGAGTGTTTGGGTTGAGCGATAGTTTGTTTTTGGCCGGCGCTCAGGACGATCTTTTGCCGTATTATCAAGCGGCGGATGTTTTTATTTTGCCTTCCGTTTCGGAAGGGCTTTCAAATTCCATGCTTGAAGCCATGAGTTGCGGCCTTGCTATTTTGGCGAGTGGAGTTGGGGGAGCTAAAGAGGCGGTAACTGAAGGGGTTAACGGGTTTTTGTTTGATCCTTTTGATAAGCAAAAAATAAAATCTCATATGGGCAGGTTTCTTGATGAGGATAAGCTTGCGCTTAGAATGGGAGAGAAATCAAGAGAAGCGGTGGTAAAAAAATATTCAATGGTAAAAGTTGTAAATGAATTATTAAAGCTGTACGGAGAGTCGGATTAAGATTTAGATATTTTATTATTTGTAATTTGTTGCTTGTGACTTGTAACATGAGACTTGCGACTTATATTTTACGGAGTAAGTTGTTTTTTGTAGTTTTGTTCTGAGACTGGTAATTGGTGACTGGTAACTGGTGACCAATATTTTACGGGGTAAAATATTATGTGCGGAATATGCGGAAGATATAATTTTAACGACCCTTCTCCCATAAACAGAGAAGAATTAAAAAAGATGAATGATTTGATTGTTCATCGCGGACCGGATGCTGAAGGTTATTATGTTTCCGATAATATCGGTCTTGCAATGCGGCGATTGTCTATTATAGATCTTGCCGGCGGCCATCAACCTATGACCAATGAGGATAATTCCATATGGGTTGTTCTTAATGGTGAGATATATAATTTTCAAAGTTTGCGCGAGGGTCTTTTATCCCGAGGCCATAAATTTAAAACAAAGTCGGATACCGAAGTTATAGTTCATCTTTATGAAGAGAAAGGTATAAATTTTGTTAAAGAACTGCGCGGAATGTTCGCGATCGCTTTATGGGATTCAAATAAGAAAAGATTTATTCTTACGCGGGACAGAATAGGCAAGAAGCCTCTTTTTTATTCCTTAAATGATAATTTCATCGCTTTCGCGTCGGAATTAAGAAGTATTTTGTCTGTCCCGGGGATTTCAAAGGAAGTGGATCTTACGGCTATAGACGCTTATTTAAGCCTGCAATATATTCCAAGTCCGCTAAGTATTTTTAAATCCATCAGAAAACTTAAACCCGCTTCAATGCTTGTTTTTGAAAATGGGAAGTCTGAAATTTCGGAATATTGGGATTTGCCTCTCAAAGAGGAAAAACTTGATTATCTTTCTATTGAAGAAACAAAAGAAAGGCTTTATTCGGAGCTTTTTGAAGCCACAAAAATAAGAATGATATCGGATGTTCCTTTGGGAGCCTTTCTTTCCGGCGGAGTGGATTCTTCCGTAATAGTGGCGTTGATGAGCAAAATATCTTCCAAACCGGTAAAAACTTTTTCAATAGGATTTAAAGAAGATAAATTTTCCGAACTTAAATATGCCAAAGAAGTCGCCGATATGTATAGCACCGATCATACGGAATTTATAGTTGAAGCCGAGATGATTGATATATTGCCTAAGATTGTTTGGCATTACTGCGAACCTTACGCGGATCCCAGTGCCTTGCCATCTTATTATGTTTCAAGAGAAACCAGGAGAGAAGTTACAGTAGCTTTGAATGGTGACGGCGGTGATGAATGTTTTGGCGGTTATTTAAGATATATCGCCATGAGGCTCGCGGGCTATATGGATTTAATGCCGAATATCGTTAAAAAATCGGCATTGATGGCGGCCAATATGATGCCTGATAAAAACGCTCCTTTTGGTATAGCATGGCGCGGTAAAAAATTCTTGCAAGTCACCTTAAGCGGTTCTTTTTCATCCACATATCTTTCAACAATCGCTTTTTTTAGAACGAAAGAAAAAAATGAATTGCTTTCAGATGAATTTAAAAATGCCGTGGGAAAAGACTTAAATTACGCGGAAGGTTATATCGCCGGCGTATTAAAAAATGTCGGAGGTCAGGATCAAATTAATAAATTTATGTACGCGGATTTACATTCTTATTTGCCTGAATGTTTAATGACTAAAATGGATATAGCTTCAATGGCAAATTCCCTTGAAGCGCGTTCTCCGTTTCTTGACCATAAAGTTATGGAATTCGCTTTTCGTTTGCCCGGTAATTTAAAATTGCGCGGCTTAAATAAAACAAAATGGATTTTAAAAGAAACCTTTAAGGATATGCTGCCGAAAACTATTTGCGCTAGAGGAAAACAGGGCTTTGGTATTCCCATGGGCCAATGGTTTAGGGGCGCGCTTAAGGATTATTGGTTTTCAATTTGTTTGTCGGAAAAAGCTTTAAATAGAGGATATTTTAAGAAAGAGGTATTATTTAAAATATGGGATGAACATCAAAAAGGCAAGCGAGACCACGGTTATCATATGTGGGCGCTTCTAATGCTTGAATTGTGGCATAACGCTTACTTGGATGATTTTAAATTGTAAATGTATTACAGATAAAGCACTTTTTCGTATTCTCTTACCATTCTTTCCAAAGTAAATTTCTTAGTCAGGTTTTCATAGGCGTTTTGTGCCAATTTTTTCCTCATATCGGGATTTTCCGTTAAACTTTGCATGGCATTTGCCAGAGCTTGTTTATCATTGCGTTTAACTATTACCCCCGTTTCACCATTGTTTATTATTTCTCTTATGCCGCCGGGACAGTCAACTGATATTACCGGCGTTTTTAAAGCTATCGCGTCCAGCAAAACATTCGGAAATCCTTCATAAAAAGATGTTAGAACAAAAAACATGGCGTTTTTAAAATATGGATAAGGATTTTCCAAATATCCCGGCAATATTAAATTAACGCCCAGAGTTTTTGCTTTGGCGGCAAGAGACTCTTTTAGTTTTCCCGTCCCCAGGATAATGAGGGGAGTGTTTTTTAATTGTTCGGCGGCTTCTATTAGTAGATTGTGGTTTTTGCGCCAGTGAAGCCCTCCGCAAGCAAGGATGTAGTTTTTGTTTTCCATATTGTATTTTTTACTCAATTTTTCAACAGCTTTAATATTGATGCCGCTATGCACAGTAATTATTTTGTCTTTATTAAGTTTAAAGTTTCTAATTAAATCCGATTTCACATATTCCGATACCGTTGTAATGATTAAAGATTTTGGATATAAGGTACAGATGAGTTTTTTTCTAAATGAAGAAAAATAATACCTTTTTATACTCGCGGAAAGGGTGTTTGCTTCATTGATTACTATTGGGGTGTTGGTGAGTTTGGAAGCTATTATGGAAATTAAATTTATGCTCCAAAGTATTGAAAATATTTTTTCTGGCCTTATTTCCCGTATTAATTTTATGAGTTTCCAGATTAAGAAAAAAGAAGCTGGCCACAGTTTTGTTGATATGTGGAAGAAGGGGATATTTTCTTTCAGAGTTTCTTTGCCAGTTAAATGAAAAACACAGAGATAAGGCTCAAACTTTGTCCGGTCAAGATTCTCCAGGATTTTCTGAGTTCTTTTTTCAGCACCGCCGCCCTGAATGGAGTAAATAATAAAAAGTATTTTCTTTTTCATAGAAAAAATTTAATGTTGGGTGAAGAATGATTTTCTTTTACTGTGATATATGTGTAACTGGAGGATAGTCCTATAGTTTTAAAGAGCTTTCTTAGTCTCTCAAGTCCAAAACCATAGCCCGAACAAACAGGGCCTTTCATAACTTTGATAACATTAAGGCCTTCGGATTTAAACAGCGCGAGCCACCTTTTTTTTCTAAAAGCTAAAAATTCATCCCAGTGACTTTTATAGGCGCCATGGGGGCAAGGCCATAGCCAAGAGTAATTATGTTGGGATGATTTTGGGTTATTATCAAACTCAGTTTCTGTTTTTAAAATATTTGATCTTTTTTTTAATCTTTTTTTTATAGCGGAGATTAGTCTGTTTGGTGTTAAAATTCTTTCGACAATTTCAATAAATAAATTTGGATAAAACATTGTAATTTGTGAAAATTTCCAGAAAACATTTGGCATTATGTGTATCATTATTCCGTCATCCTTCAATATTTGACACATTCCACTGAGTGCTTTTCCAGGATGGGGAACATGTTCCAGTAGATTTGAAGAAAAAATAATATCAAATTTTTTTTTAGTAAAATAGCGGTCAGTTTCTTCCGCATCGCATTTAATATATTTAATAGTGGAAGTTGACTTTTCCTGTAGTCTGGATAAATTGTAATCGGCGGAAATCAATTTTTCAATATATTTTGATATTAGTTTGCTTTGAAATCCATCTCCCGCGCCGAGTTCCAAACCGTTCATAAATAGCTTTGGCGGGCAATTATGAAATATTCTACTTGTTTCCGCATTTTTTAAGTTATGCAGAGATTTGAACCAGTCGGTTTTTATTTTCATGATTTATATAGCATTTAATATTTGGGAGTTAAGTTTTACGTATGCGTCGAGTATATCGGATGAGTGATTTATTTCCCATGCGGTGATATCCCAATGAGTACAAGTTTACAACAAAACTTGCCGAATTTTCAATTCAAAAAACATCAAATATGATATATTATCCCAAAGAATGAACAAAATAATTATATGGATTTAGAAAGGCAATAAAATGAAAGGTTCAGAAAATATATGGGAGTACTTTCAAAATGAAGATGTCTCAAGTTTTGAAGGGAATCATTATAGGCTTAGTTTTTTGTCTTCCTATTTTAAAACGGGGGATAAGGTTTTAAATATAGGAGTCGGTAATAGTTATTTTGAGGAAATAAGTATCAAGCAGGGGATAGACGTGCATGTCTTGGACCCCGGAGAAAAAAGCATTGCAAAAATAAGAGAAAAATTTAAACTTGATAATAAAGCTGTTGTCGGGTATGCTCAGGCTATTCCATTTAAAGATGATTTTTTTGACGGAATCGTGATGACAGAGGTATTGGAGCATTTGAGTTTAGATGAAATGAAAAAAAGTTTTTCAGAAGTAAAGCGGGCATTAAAGCCCGGAGGAGTTTTTTTAGGGACTGTGCCAAATAATGAAAATTTAAGTGAAAGAATCGTTGTTTGTCCCAAATGCGGGGAGAAATCCCATCAGTGGGGACATCAACAAAGTTTTACTAAGGAAAGTTTAAAGGAAGAGCTTTCCAATAAATTCAAAGTTTTAACAATAGAGACTAAGCTTTTTACGCCGTGGAATATTTTGAATTGGAAGGGTAGGATGCTGGGTGTTATCAAATGTTTTTTGTTTAAAATGAAAATGTTAAATGAAAAGCAGTCCAATATATTCTTTATGTCTTCAAAATAGATCGGTATTCCATAATTACTTAATCCACTGATAATCCTAGTATAGACCGTAGTTTTTTAGAAATAAATCTCGTGGCATACAGGGGCATTTTTTTCGGGCAATATCTTAATACAAGAAAGACACATCTAAGCAGCTGTAGGAGTCTGTTTTTATACTTGGCTTCCGAAACATAAAAAATATTATTTGAATCAATAACCGCATAATAATAGTCGGCTATCCTTTGTGCCGCCGGATACTCCGGTGTGTCGAAGGCGAGGGGGAATGTCCCCGGTGTGGTTATATTATTATCGGAAATAACGTCGATGTCATACCCGCTGCAGTTGCGTAAAAAACGCCCGTTCTCTTCAACATATTTGTACATTTGCGTTCCTTCAAAGGGAAATGCAAAATGCCATCTGCAGTTTACCTTATACTTCTTACTGAATTTTAGGGATTCCAGGAATGTTTTATGTGTATCCCAGGGAAGCCCCAGTATCATGAAAATCTCCGGTTTTATTCCCGCATCTTTAAGCATAACCAGAGTTTTCTCTATCGCATCCAGAGTCTCTCCTTTGTTAATCTTATTGAACACATAAGGAGACCCGCTTTCAACGGCTAAAATTCCTCCGTCAAGACCGGTTAAAGAAAGTTCTTTGAGCGCTTCTTCGGTAAGTCTGTCTGCTCGTATTCCGCCGCCAAGGTGTAATTTTATTTTTAGTCCTTTTTCTCTGATAAGCCGGCAAATATCTATTACCCGCTCCGGTAGCATAACAAAATTATCGTCTAGAAAGGATATTCTCTCCAGTCCGTATTTTTTCTGAGCATTTTCTATTTCATCAACTACCCTCTTTGCTGAAAACGGCCTCCATTTTCTATCACAAAGAACACTACTCAGACAAAAAGTACAATTATAGGGGCATCCCCTGCTTGTTGCCATTATGTACATGTCGCCATAGCATTTAAATCCATATTTTGAAACCAGGTCCACCAGGTCGAAATTAAGCATAGGCAAGCTATCCAGGATTTCTATTGGAGGGCGCCGGTCATTAGCGATGATTTGGTCGCCTTCTCCGCGGTAGGTCAGCCCTTTGATTTGAGAGTAATTGCTTGATGAGCTGGACAACGCGCTAAGTAATTCCGCCAGAGTATGCTCTCCTTCACCAAATACTATAAAGTCTATTTCTTTATTTTCTGTAAGCATCTTTTTGTGAAATATTGACGGAGAAGCCCCTCCAACTGCAATTTTACTTTTGGTTTGTGTTTTTAGTTTACGGAGCAGTGTTCGCACTTCGCCAAAGGCGAAATATGAAATTATTGAAATTCCAATTAGGTCCGGCTGGAGTTCTTCCAATGCTTTGTCTAGCCGAGAGTAGGCATCTTGCTTGTGGAAGTTCATATCCACAATGCGAGTTTCATAGTCAAGACTATTTAGGTAGGACCCAAGAGATATAAGTCCCAGATTTATTTGGTTGTTATAGGGCGTTATTGGGTCTATTAACAATACCTTAAGCGACGGCATAATAATCTCCTCTAAAAAAACATTCTTACATTGTTGTTTTACAAATCAATTTGTAGATAAGAATTTTTTACTTTGTATAACCAAAAAATTAAACAGGAATATGTCAAAATGAAAGATATTGGTATACCTAATATTTTGAGATACGGAACGAGTATTATGCATAGCACAAAATTAAATAATCCTGCCGATAATGACATAGAAAGACTCAGTTTGGAAGCTTTAATTCCTTGCGCCAGTATAATTTGCATAAGTGAACTTTGGATTAACATAAGTATGCCGCATAGGGCGAATGAAATTATTAATGTGATATCCATTCCATATTGAGACCTGCCCATTAAAATCAGGACGAGTGTTTCAGCGAATACAAAAAAAATAAAAATTACAGGCAGTAGTCTTTTTGCAAATTTTATTAATAGATCCCATAGTCTTTTTCTGTTTGTGCTGCCGGAGGATTTTGGAAATAATACAGTATGTACAGCATGGGAAATATAGCCGGCAATTCCTATTGTGCTAAGGTAATATGCCGCGTAGATTCCAACTTCTTTTGGCGATAGATAAGTATTGATTATCAGGCTTTGAACATTAAAAATAAAAAATGAGCCTATGCCGGAGCCTAAGAAAAAAATACCGTAGTGCAGTAATGTAGGGAGGCGGTTTTTTTCAAAATGTCTCGGCTTTATAAAATGATTAAGTTTTAAAATTAAAAATATTGATATTAGGCCGTAAGCCAAGATATAAGCGTAGGCTAGTGTTTCAAATTTTTTACCCAGCAGGAATGTTCCTGCGATAAAACTTATTATGAAAATTAGGGAGAATCCTATTTCGCTTAATCCTCTTTGTTTGAATTTACTTAGTGCTTGTTGGCTGCTTGAGAGAATTTGGAAAAAACTTATTGCGATTGCGTAATATAGTGCAAAGGTTAGTATTTGCGGCGTGATATTGAAAATGAGGCTTATTTCCGCTTTAAAGGAATGTATGAGAATGCTGATGAATAAGATATATGGGGTGGAAAATAAAAAGGCTGTGCTTAGAATTTTTTTTTGGTTTTCTTTCAGGACTCCGTATTTTACTATCGAATAGGTTATTCCCACCAACAAAAAAGCCGATAATAACATGCCAGCGGAGATTACAAGATTTACTCTTCCGTATTCGTGCGGTCCTAAAAATCTTCCTGCGGCTATATTTGCCAAGCCTGTAAGTACTTTAGCTGTTGCAAAACATAGGCCTATTATACCCAAGTCTTTAAAAAATCTCTTTGGTCCTGCCTCAGGATTTTCTTTGAAGATCCAGCGGTAAAACATATTGAAAGTATTTTCTATAATTTCTGTCATAGTAAATTGGCGTGTATTCAATACCGTAATAAATTATACAATACTGTAAGCTATGCTTCATTAGGTGGAGGAAGTTATGTGAGCGCCAATAGTAAAATACTATCGTTTGAGTGTAAATAGAAAGAGTGGAAAAATGAAAGTTGTTTTAATTAATCCCGATATACCATGGAATGCCGGCAATATAGGCAGGACTTGCGTTGCCACAAATACGGAATTGGTTTTTGTCGGCAAGCTTGGTTTTGATATAAATTCAAAAGAGATAAGACGGTCAGGTCTTGATTATTGGCAATATTTGAAATATTCCGTTTTTAAAACTTTCGAAGAATTCTTGGAAACCTTGGGAGAAAACCCTTCGCTTATTTTTTTCTCCACACGCGGAAAGAAAACATTATGGCAAGCGCCTTATAAAAAGGATTCTTGTTTGATTTTCGGTGGGGAAACTTCAGGATTTCCGTTGGAATATCATCAGAAATATCCGGATAAAATATTCCGAATTCCCATGAGTTCTTCCAAGATTCGTTCATTGAATCTCTCCAGTTCAGCGGCAATCGTTTTATATCAAGCAATCAGGGCTGTAGAGATTTAAGAAATTGTTTTGCTGTCAAATATGAACACATATTCGGAAGTCCGACTTTAGGGCGGGAAGCGAAAAGTATATAAGTGGAAGTGCGGACTTCATTCCAGTTCATCGGCAATAGTGCTTTATCAGGCAATTCGGGCAACCGGTCAATAAACTATAAGGAGAGAACTCTTAAGCGTGGTTTTGTCTATTGTACTGTTTTACTGCCGCGCCGTCGTGCTGTTTTATCACTTTATTAACCTCTTATAAATTTGTTTAATAATGATTATGATACAGAAAATTTTCGAGTCCATATACGGCACCAAAAGCGAAAGAGATTTAAAAAAGATTCAGCCTTTGGTGGATAAAATCAATTCATTGGAAGAAGAAATAAGCAAGCTTACCGATGAACAGCTAAAAAATAAGACAATTGAATTTAGAGAAAGACTTAAAGAGGGCGAGACTCTTGATGATATTTTGCCTGAGGCATTTGCTTGTGTCCGGGAATCTTCTAAAAGAACATTGAAGATGCGCCATTATGATGTTCAAATGCTCGGCGGTATTATTTTACATCAAGGCAGAATTTCGGAAATGAAGACCGGTGAGGGTAAAACCCTTGTCGCGACATTGGCCGCTTATTTAAACGCCATTGAAGGCAATGGCGTTCATGTGGTCACGGTCAATGATTATTTGGCCAAAAGAGATATGGCATGGATGGGGCCGGTTTTTGAATTTATGGGTCTTACTGTCGGTAATGTCGGACATGATATGCCTAACAGCGAACGAAAAGAAATGTATGGCCGCGATATAACCTATGTGACCAATAATGAAATAGGGTTTGATTATCTGCGCGATAATATGGCGATGGATAAAGACGACAGGGTTATGCGTTTTAGAAATTACGCGATTGTTGATGAAGTTGATTCCATTCTTATAGACGAAGCCAGAACCCCTTTGATTATTTCCGGTCCGGCTGAAGAGTCCACCGATAAATATTATTCCGTTAATAAAGTTATTCCTCTTTTGAATGTCAGGTTTATAACGGATAAAGAAGAATTGGAAGCCAAAAAAACCGGAGAAGATTTAGGCAAGGGTTATGACGCTATTATTGATGAAAAAAGCCATACCGCGACATTGACCGAAGAAGGCATAGATAAAGCTGAAAAAATATTGGGCGTGAGCAATATGTATGATGATGTGGGTTCTGAATGGGCTCATCATTTAACGCAAGGTCTCAGGGCCTATCATCTTTTTAAAAAAGACGATGAATATCTCGTTAAAGACGGCGAGATTATGATAATTGATGAATTTACCGGCAGGCTTATGCCCGGCAGACGCTGGTCAGACGGGCTTCATCAGGCTATTGAGGCTAAAGAAAATTTAAAAATAAAAGAAGAAAACCAGACTTTGGCAACCGTAACTTTCCAAAACTATTTTAAGATTTATTCCAAACTTTCCGGAATGACGGGAACGGCAATGACGGAAGTTAAAGAATTTGGAGAGATATACGGACTTGATGCCGTTGAAATTCCGCCTAATAGACCCTGCGTAAGAGAAGATTCGGCGGATAGAATTTATAGAACGGAGCGCGAGAAATACAATGCTTTGGTGGAAGAAATAGACGGAAGATGGCGCGCGGGCCAGCCGCTTTTGGTTGGCACTCGTTCAGTGGATAAATCTGAAAAAATTTCGGCAATACTTAGAACCAAAGGCATACCGCATCAAGTATTAAACGCCAAGTACCATGAAATGGAAGCTCAAATTATTGAACAGGCCGGAAAAAAAGGCGGTGTTACTATTGCGACCAATATGGCGGGCCGTGGAACGGATATTGTTTTGGGAGGGATTCCTCTTGATGAAGAAGGCCAAAAACATGTTGTAGGCGCTGGAGGTCTGCAGGTTATAGGCACGGAACGCCATGAATCAAGAAGAATAGATAATCAGCTTAGAGGTCGTTGCGCCAGACAAGGCGATCCGGGCGGTTCTGTTTTTTATGTTTCTTTGGAAGATGAATTAATGAGATTGTTCGGCTCAGACAGAATTGCTTCCGTAATGCAGAAGTTAGGTATGAAGGAAGGGGAAGTTATAGAGTCCGTTCTTGTGTCCAAACAAATTGAAGGCGCTCAAAAAAGAGTGGAATCAATGAATTTTGATTCCAGAAAACAGCTTTTGGATTATGATAATGTCATGAATAAACAGCGGCAAGCCATTTATGGGCTTAGAAACGCGATTCTCGACGGCGATGATGTAACTGACCGCGTTAAGCAGATGATAGCGGAAACTCTGGAAGATCAATTCAATGTTTTTACTCCTAAAGAGAAATCATATCAGCTTTGGAATATGTCGGAGTTGAATGTGTATCTAAAGAAGAACTTTGGCTTTTCAGTTGATTATGATGAAGATGAATTGGCTAAAACTCCTTATGAGGTATTTACAAAAGAAATAACCGATAAGGCCATAAAAATTTATGAAAACAGATTCCCCGATTTTGCAGAGAGAGATGTTGATTTTGCCGAGATGCAGAGAATTCTCGTATTGCAGATTATAGATCATATCTGGAAAAATCATTTATTTGAATTGGACCATTTGAAAAAAGGCGTTGGTTTGAGGGCTTATGGACAGAAAGATCCTTTGATAGAGTATCAAAAGGAATCGTATTCAATGTTTGAAAAAATGATTACCAGGGTTCGAGATCAAATGGTTGAATATGTTTTTAGAATTCAACTTCCCCCAAGGGTGGTTCATCGGCCTAAAATGAAAGAAACAAGGGATGAGGACTCATTATCCCAGGTAAGCGACGGAGCCGGGCAGCAAAAAACGGCTGTTATTCAAAAGATAGGCCGGAACGATCCTTGTCCTTGCGGTAGCGGAAAGAAATATAAGAAATGTCATGGCAGAAATAAATAGTCATTCTTCTTCGCTAAAAAGCTTCGAAGGAACAGGCAGGTCTCAGGTTTCAGGTCTCAGGTTTAAAAAAATACTCTCGTTTTTTTTGCTTCCATTTTTTACTTCTTTGCTTTTAATATTGAGTTATCCTAAATTCAATCTTGGTTTTCTCGCGTGGCTCGCGCTCGCTCCTCTTACAATCGCAATATGGAAAGCTAAAAATATCAGTTCCGCTTTAATTGCCGGCTTAATTGCCGGTTTTTGTTTTTATGCGGGAATTTTATATTGGATTTATATAACAATGATAGCCGGAGGGGTAAGTAGCGGCATATCACTTCTCGGTTGGATGGCTTTAAGTTTTATTTTATCTTTTGAATTTATTGTAATTGCCGGTTTGGGTTTTTATCTTAAAAAAACAGGTCCCGTGGCTTATCCTTATGTTTTCGCCGCAGGTTGGGTATTGCTTGAATGGACTAAAATATTTTTAACTTCCAAAGCGGTATGGTTTCCCTGGTTTATGCTGGGATATACTCAATGGCAATATCTTGAAATAGCGCAAATAGTTTCTTTTACCGGTGTTTACGGTTTAAGTTTCGCGCTCAGTTTTTGTGGAGCTTTGGCGGGAATCTTTTTTGTAAGCGAGGAAAAAATCACGGTAAAAATTTTAAGGGTTTCTCCGGCATTGCTTTTGATAGGGGGTTTATTTTTATATGGTAGTTTGGAGCTTAAGCATGGCCCTAAATATTCATCTGAAAATATCAGTTTTTCCATTCTTCAGCCCAGTATAGATTTTTATAAAAAATGGGATGAAAAATATGTTTTATGGATAAAGAGCAGAATAAACGGTTTGCTTGAGAAAACGGAAAACCCCGATATTATTGTTTGGCCTGAAAATTCATTGCCGGGCTGGATAGATGAACCTGAACTTGTCACTTGGCTCAAAGAAATTTCTGTTAAATATAAAAGCCGAAATATTGTTGGTTCGGCATCGCAATCCGATGGTAAATATGTAGCTTCTTTCTTTTTAAATGAAAAAGGCGCGATAGAGGATTCTTATAATAAAAGACGATTGGTGCCTTTTGGGGAATATGTTCCTTTAAGATCGGTGTTATCTGATTTTATAGGCGTAATTGGAGAACTTGGCGAATTTGAAAAGGGCGCTATGAAGCAAAATCTTTTTAAGATGGGGGATTTTCGCATAGCTAACGCTATTTGTTATGAATCCATTTTTCCTTATCTTTTAAGGGATGACGCGTTAAGCGGAGCGGATATGTTTGTGAATATCACAAATGACGGTTGGTATTTAGATACCGCGGCGCCTCATCAGCATTTTCTTGTAAATATTTTCAGGGCTATTGAAAATAGGCGTTCGATAATCAGAGCCGCTAATAATGGCATATCGGCCTTAATAGATCCATGGGGAAGGACGATAAAAAAACTTGATTTAAATGAGTACGCGGTTTTAAATGTTCAAGCGCCGGTGTATAAAGATTATGGGCTGAGTTTCTACTCAAGATACGGAAATTGGTTTGTATTCTGTTGTTTTATTTTGGTCGGAGCATTTATGATTGTCGCGGTAGTGTTCTAAAAAATACTTGCGTATTTTTTACCCCCTGTGCTTAGATTTTATTATTTCCCGCGTTAAGATTCCTCTGGAATTAGCGGGGAATGGAATCTACGGGGGGTTTATAATTATGTGGGTTTTTACCCCTCCGTGCTTAAATTTTACTATTCCCAGTGATTATTCCGCTATGCGGAACGCTGAGAGTGGTCGTCTGATGGACATAGCTTCTGCCTGCCCGCCGACGCAGTAGTGGTGGGATACGGCACCCAGCATAGCCTTGGAATCTACGGGGGGTTATAGAGATTGGCGGTAAAAAATAAAAACAGCGGCGTTATAAACGCCGCTGTTTTTTAATGTTTCAAGTTTTCCTTAGAAGGGGAAAACTACTTGAGGACAAACTATGCTTGATTTGTCATAGTCAAAGTTCGGGAGAGGCCTTTCAATCGGTGTAGTATATGTTGAGCCTCCGGTGCATTTGTAAACGCAGTTATTATCCTTTATTTCTTTTATAAAGCAAGCTTTTACAAATTTGCTTTTGCTTTTGTTTTTAAGGCCGTCAACAATGTCTGACCACAGTTCACGAAGATTAAAGGAATAGTTATCGTGATGCATGACAGATTCCTGGTAAAGTTCCCACATTTCTTTTAGACTGATTTTTGCATCTACCAAAGAGGTAAATTCATCGTAATCAAGTTTCTTTTCCATATAAAGCTTTTCCCAGCTATTAAGGTCCTCTATTCCGGTTTTTACAAATTTTTCCCATTTTGTTTTAAGCCGCTTGGTTTTTAATTCGGGAGTAATGAAAGAATACATATCGGGAAGAACTTTTCTCAAGGCTGACATTTCCGCGTTTAATTCGTTTGCGGTTTGAATTAAATCAGTACCGAACCAAAAATCATAATTTTCATGGTTTTCAATAAGTTTAACGGCTTCCTTTAATTCAGCGGTTTTCATTTTGATTTCAGTGGAATTCACAAAAAAGAGTTTATAGTTCTTGGTTTCAGATTCTAAATTGTATCCAATCCATCTAACTGTTTTCTCAATTTCCTTCGCGTAGAAAGAAACTGATTTTGTGTATTTTGTCGGAGCTTTATTTGAGCTGTTCATTTCTTCAAGGCTTTGTAATGTGAGCGCAATCATTTTTATCGTATTGGCTTGCATTCGAGCTAGGAAAATATACTGAGCGTCTATTATATGATCGGTATTCGGCTTGCTTGAACCCCATTGTTGCCATTCCCAGCGTTGCCATGTTATTTGTTTTTGAGCCTTAATATTAATAGGAAAGTTGACGGCTTTCAAATCAATGCTTTCAGCTATCTCGGAAGCGTTTTTGTATTCGAAAGAATTTCTAAGAGCTTCATTTTCAAGAGCGCAAACAGGGCTGATAAGCGCCGTCATTAGAATTATTGCGGATAATTTTTTCATTTTGTGTATTTCTCCTAAATTTTAGTTTTGGCTGTTTGTATTATCTAAAGTATAGGACGTTTTGAAGGATAAGCTAAGGGTCTTAATACCCCTAATATTCTGAAAAAAGGCTTATTTGGAAAAGGTCTATTAGCTATAAGGCATAGGTCTTTAGGGTCTTTTTTATTAGGTCTTATGTACCTTGATTAATATCAGCAATGGTGTAAGCTTTAAAAGTAAGCCGGTGAGCTTCCCAAAACATTGGTTTATAACATCAAAGCGCAGGAGGAGTCTATGTTAAAGAAAATAATAGCCGCCGCAGTTGTTTTATCTATGTCCGCAGTTTATATCGGAGCGCAAGAAGTTGAAATTGATTTTGACGGTAAAAGCGATATTCAGAAGACTCAAAATATAGAAGGGTTTTCGATTTCCGATATAATAGCGGAGAAGGTGTCCAACCTTGAAATTGAAGTTCCCGAAATGGATTCCCTAAATAAGAAAATCAAAGGTTCCGCGGAATGGACCATCATGGTTTTTGTCAATTCTAAAAACAATTTGGAAAAGTATGGCTTAAAAGATGTCAATGAAATGGAAATGATTGGCTCCTCCGATAAAGTAAATATTGTTGTTGAAATGGGCAGAATGTCCGGTTTCGACTCTTCCGAAGGGGATTGGAAAGGGACCAGACGATATTTAATTCAAAAGGATGATAATATCAATGCCGTCACTTCTCCGATAGTGGAAGATCTCGGTAAAACAGATATGGGAGATTGGAAGCAATTAGCCAAATTTGGTAAATGGGCGAAAGAAAAATATCCCGCCAAAAAATATATGCTTATCGTTTGGAATCATGGAAGCGGTTGGGAAAAGAGCGTTAAATCTATAGTGGATAAAGGTCTTTCCTATGATGATGAAACCCATAATCATTTTACCACGCCTCAACTTGGCATGGCTATTAATGAAATCGGCAAAATTGATGTTTATGGTTCGGATGCCTGCTTAATGCAAATGGTTTCGGTTGATTATGAATTAAAAGATAATGTTACCTATATAGTAGGTTCCGAAGAGACTGAGCCGGGCGATGGTTATACTTATAATACGATGCTTGATCCGATAGTTTCCAATCCCTCAATGACCGCGTATCAAGCCGCTAAAGTTGTTGTTGACGCTTACTCGGATCATTATCAAGATATGAGTTATGCGTATACACAAGCTTTTGTCCGAACTTCAGCAATGTCCACTTTGCTCAAATTAATGAATGAATGGGCTTATGCCGTGACCGAAGCCGGCGATAAAGCGATAGTCAAAACCGCCATTTCAAACTCTCAAAGTTTTGCCATGAAAGACAATAAGGACTTATATCATTTTGTAAGTCTTGTGGGCGAGAAAACCGCCAGTTCTGTTGTTAAAGAAAAAGGTGAAGATCTTATGGTATACATTAAAAGAAGCGTGGTGGCTTATGACAGATGGAATAGTTCAAGCGGCGGCTGGTGGGGACCCGAGGATTATTCAAACACTCATGGTATAGCCGTTTATTTACCCAGCTATTCTTACAATAAGAATTATAGTGAGCTTAAATTTGCCCAGTATTCAAATTGGGATGAGTTTATTCAATGGTATACGGCGAAATAAATTAGTTTAATAAGTTTTATAAAAGGGCTGTCCCGTTTAAACGGGACAGCCTTTTTTTTATTATATTTGCCGCTGAACTAAAAGACCCACTAAATAACGGGTCTTAAGGCACTAACAAAATCTTTAAAACAATCTAAACTATAATTATAGATTGATGAAAAGGATAATTGGATGAAAAAAACAATGATAAAAGCGGCGGCGTTGGCAGTAATGTTTTTGTTTTTCAATGCTTTAAACGCTAAAGCGCAAAATGACTTTAATTTAAATTCGATGACCGCGAGTGACATTGTCCGTTTTGATGAATTAAATCATAAAGGCGTTTTTGATTGGATTAAACCGAGTAATGAGTTGGATGAAAAAATTGAAAAAGAATGGACAATCATGGTCTTTATGAATGCTAAAAATAATATGGAAAAGTATGGCTTAAAAGATGTGAATGAAATGGAAATGGTCGGTTCTTCCGACAAAGTAAATATTATCGTTGAGCTTGGCCGCATTAAAAAGTATTCAATATCAAATGGTAATTGGAAAGAAGCCAGAAGGTATTATATAGAGAAAGACGCCAATCCGAATGAAATAACTTCACCCGTGGTTAAAGAATTTATAAATGTGAACATGGGTAATTGGCGTCGTTTGGCGAGTTTTGGCAAATGGGTTAAAAAAAATTATCCCGCGAAACATTATATGCTTATTGTGTGGGGGCATGGCAGCGGCTGGGAAAAAACTGATAAATCCATGCCGGATAAAGGTCTTTCCTATGACTATGAAACGGGAAAACATTTCACCACTCCCGAGCTTGGCAGGGCTATTGAAAAGATTGGGAAATTGGATATATACGGTTCAGACGCCTGTCTTATGCAAATGGCATCGGTGGTATATGAAATCAAAGATAATATTACATATATAATCGGTTCTGAAGATACTGAATATCATGACGGATACGCCTACAATGACTTTCTTTCACCGCTTATTTCCAATCCTTTTATAACTCCGGCTGAACTTTCCAAAGTGATAGTTGACGCGGCTTCAGATCATTATGTTTCAACCGAGAAAGATTCCACTCAAAGCGTGGTGAAAACTTCTTCTTTGGCGAATTTTCTCACTCTTTTGAATGATTTTACTTATACGGTAATTCGGAATGTTTCCAAGGAAACCGTAAAAAGCGCGATATCTAAGGCGCAGGATTTTTTTATGCCGGATAATAAAGATTTATATCATTTCGTAAGTCTTTTGATTAAAGAAACAGATAATGCCGCCGTAAAAGAAAAAGGCGAAGCTTTAATGAAAAATATAAAAACAAGCCTTGTCGTTCATAATAGAGATGTCAATACGCTTGAATTGTATTGGGGGCTTCCCTCTTATTCAAATGCTTTTGGTATATCGGTTTATTTGCCGGAAGATTCTTATGATAAGGATTACGGGGAGCTTAAGTGGGCGAAGGATTCAAATTGGGATGAGTTTATTGAATGGTATTTGACGGAATAAATTGAGCGGTTTTTTTAGGGAGTTCTAAATATATTGGTAAATTTAAAAGGGCCGTCCGCTTAAACTGGACGGCCCTTTTTTATTTGATAGAATACTTTGCATATAAGCGGTTAGGAATTTTGATAATAACGGGGATTTGATTATGTTAAAGGAAATGTATAAGACAGGTTATAATTGGTGTTTAAAGTATGGAAAAGGGGCGATATTGGTTTTATCGGTATATTTGTTTTTGGAAATAGCCAAGAAGCTTATAAAAAAATATTTTGGTGTTGATATTGATGCGATTGCTCTTCCTGAACATTTCGGATTATATGGGGCCATTGGTTTCTGTTTTATGCTTCTCATTCAGTCTTGGGTAAACTTAGAATTTTTGAATTATATTTATAAAGGAGAATCTGAAGAGAAATATGATTTTGCCGTTTTTGACAAAGTAAGGCCATATATAATGCCGGCATTTATAGGCAGTTTTATTCTAAATCTAATAATGATATTGCCTGTTATTCTAATGGTTATGAGTTCGGAGATGGTTTCATTATCTGAAGGACATGAAAAAAGTCTTTGGTTTATATTAACGCTTGTTTTTCTTTTATTTGTTTTTCCTCTGCTCATTGTCCTTCTTTTGAGACTTTCTTTTTATATTGAAGTGATAATTATAAATTCCATAAAAGATCCTGTTTTAGCTCTTAAAGAAAGCTTCAAAATAACAAAGGGAAGAGTTTGGGATATAATTAGAGTGCTTGTTTTACCGATGGTGTTAGTGGCGATAGTTGTCGCGATACTGACTAATATTATTCAAAAACCGGAAGGCTCATCTTGTGATTTTATGGGTTTTACCGCGGCTATAGTTCAACCTTTATTGGCCGCTGTTAGCTTGGCATTATATCTTGAATTTAGAAAAAATCCCGTTAAAGAATCTAAAAATAAAACGTGGATAGAAAAAGAATAAGGTTTTGGCTGAATTTCTTGGTGGGATATTTGAAGCTTGAATTGCCCCCCGCCTTTGGCGGGGGGGCAATTCGTTTAATTTGAAACTTTAATCATGCCTCTCTTTTTGGCTTCTTCTTCGCTAAAAGGTAATGTGGTCGTATCGGAATATTCCGCGTAATTTAATTCGGCTTCATCCAGTTTTGCTTGAAAAAAATTCGTTCCTCTTAAATCGGTTTTTATA
>DAOWCC010000055.1 GCA_030639665.1 Elusimicrobiota bacterium
CGATAAATTTAACGAAAATATAATTATTAAGGAAAACGCATAAAACAGCTTCATATACACAGTTTACAATATCAAGAATCTAAACTTTAACCCCATTAGAAATAGTCACGCTATAAGCGTGACACACCTTAAACTACAGACATACATAATCCTCCCAATCTCTAATTTTTTTATCCTCCGATGACTTGTGACCCGTCCTTCGCTAAAGCTACGGAGGGCAAGCATGAGACTTGTAACTCTCTTGATATATCAAGAGAATATTTGACAATATACCCCGCAATGTACCAAAATAGATATTAATTATAGCAATCAAATTTGGGAGGATATTATGTCAAACAATAATGGTGGAGATGTTCTCAGCTCTTCTTTACTCGGCGGTCTCATCGGTGCGGCGCTTGGAATTCTATTCGCTCCGGCGGCAGGCAAAAAAACAAGAAAACAAGTTGAAGAATGGATAGAAGATACCACAGAAACAACCATGGATAAAATGGACGATATCGAGAAAGTGGTAAAAAAAGGAAAAGAACAAATCATTAAGCACATCAACTGATTAGAAAGCAGAAAGTAGAAATCAGATAGCAGTAAAGAAATTTAAAGCCCCGTCCGCCTCAGGCGGACGGGGCTTTTTAGTTATTGCTATATTTCTGAGCTGGATTATGTCAGTTGCATTTACACGCAAGACCGAGGTCGCTCAGTACTGCGCCTCTCCGTATCCCTGCAAGATAGCAACTCGAGAACTTGTGTCCATAGCAGTCCTTTGAAAGCCCAGTCCACCCAGCCTTCTGAAAGCACAGGTCGGCTTCCGAACGGCCTTGCTTAGCAAACACAACTGCCACAACCTATTTTCCATTTTAGAGAGAAAATAGTCCACGCCCTATTTAAGATACATCCTAATTATCCGCCATTGGCAAACTGCCATTGGCGAGATCTCGCCTGAAAGGCGGACCCAACCCGAAACAAGGAGACTCTCAAAAAAATCAGAATCATTATTTTTATTTGCTGAAATTTCTTTTTTGACGAAAGATATGCTTAATGGTTTGATAAATGGCCTTTTGTTCACAGCCGGAACTGCCTTTTAATAAGTTTAGGATTTTTTATTCAATAGGATAGGGTTTATACGGAGTTTCTTTGCCGATAGTTTCTTGCAAGAATTTAGAGGGTTTTATTCCCCTTACATTGATTAAAATTATTTAAAAATTAAATCAAGTTGACGCCATGGAAGCGCCATGCCGTGCGGATATTTTTGAGGCCTCTCGATATTGCAAATCAAATAGCGTTTACTGCAATCAACAGCTTCGCTAAAAGCTTTAAGCCCTTTAAAATCTTCGTGCCGCGGTCTTGCCGTGTTTTTAATTTCCAAAGCAATGACCTTTTCTTTATATTCCAAAATAATATCCACTTCATTGCCCTGTTTTGTGCGCCAATATGACAACTTATAACGCCCGCAATTTTTAGCTATTAATTCCAAAATAATATTATGTTCAAAGAGCAAACCCGATTGCAAAGTTAAAACGGCTTTTCCATGACTAACCTCAGCCGCTGAATTTCTTACTCCCAAATCAAAAAAATAAAATCGGGATTTTTTCAGAATTTGAGAACGGCTTTTACCAAAAGAATCAATTCTATTGACAATAAGGCTATCCTCAAGAATCTGATAATATTCTCTTATGCTTGTATGTGAAACACCCCCTTCATTGGCTATTTTGCTTAAATTCGGGCTTGTGCCGGATTCCAAAGCCGCCAATTTAAGAAATTTGGAAAAAGTTGGCAATCTTCTTACCAAAGCCTCCTGTCTGATTTCTTCTTCCAAATATAAAGCTGTATAAGCCAAAAGATCTTCCTTCCGATTTTTAAGATTTTTCTCCGCCATAATACCCGGCAAACCGCCAAAAAGCAAATGCTCTTTAAATAAGCTGTCTCCCTCAGAATTATCAGCAAGTTTGAGTTCCTGCCATGTAAGAGGATAAAGATATTCCAATTTTATTCTGCCGGGAAGCCAATTGGTTGTTCCCCGCCGTAATTTAATGGCTGATGAACCTGTAGCAATAAGCGTTATCATTTTGTTATCCAAAAGATACTGCAAAACATCCATTATATTCGGAACTTTTTGTATCTCATCAATAAAAACAAGCGGTTTCCTTGAAGATTTAAGAGCCCTCACTTCGCGAATAATCGTTTCAGGATCATTTTCGAGTTTCAATTTCAAAGACGGAAGCCTCAAATCGTATTCTAATCTAACAGGGAATTCTTCACACAATGCTTTAATAAGCGTTGTTTTCCCCGTTTGCCGCGGACCAAGAAGCAAAGTGGAACGCCCTTTAAGCAGGTCTTTTTTAAGCTTATCAAATAGTTCTCTTTTGAAAGTCATAGTTTCAAAAAGTATACAAAATTGAAAGTAACACTTGCAAACCTCTGGCGGGTGTCGTAGCAGAGGGCTATACCCATCCCGCCACTACTGCTTCGGCGGACAGGCAAACGGCCAACTATTTCAAAAGGTAACAAGGAACTAAAAACGACACTAAGCTATTTAGATGGTTGCATAACTAACTTGTCGCTACACCAGTAACAATTTACTCCATAGGTGGAAAATTGGCATCAAATCAAAATCGTATTATACCTTATGGCATAATACCAAAAGGTATAATCTAATTTTGCTTTCAAAAAAGCGCTTTTAATTTTATCTATATTGCGGGGGAGCTTCTCCAACACTTTTTAATAATCTCGGTAAATATTCGCCTAATTGTTTATCCCTCATCTCTTTTAATTCAATGAGAAATCGCCAATCATCGCCATAATCAAACATAAACATCATTTTTTTACCAACCTCTTTAAAAGCAGTTTCAATTTTTGTTTTTTTAACGCTCATGGCCAAATCATTTGTAGGCTCAACACCGTCTATATCAACAAAAGCCTCATAAATTTCTGTTTGTTCCGGTCCCGGATGTTTATCTATATCACCGTAAAAAGCAAAACAATGATCACAATTAAAATCAAAAAAACTTAAAATAACTTTGGCAAAATGCTCAAGGCTTTTATTTCCTGATATTGCAATCTGCCGCGTAATATTTTTTCCTTCACAATACTGAATCATTTTAATATTAAAGATATAGGCTGTTATATTTTTAGGAGCATATTTTTTTCTCCGCTCTATAAAATCAATTTTTTCCCCTCCCACTAAATCCATAAAACACTCAATGGAGAATTGATATTTAAGCGCTCCCATGGGAATCTCATTGAGGTCACGCTGAATTTCACCAACATCCTCCATATTGTCATCTTCCGCTAATCTAATTTTTGAATAAATACAATGCCTTACCAAATCATTCATGGAAGCCAATATGCTGTGGCTCGCTGTTTTTAATAAAATAATCTCGCCTATTTGTTCATTCACAAATTTTATTTGTTCACTGTTAAAGTCCTCATAACTCATGGCTTTTGCTAATTCTTCGCGAAAAAGCTTATCTAAATTTATAATTTCTTTTCGCTTAACATCATGCGCCACAAATGAGAACAATGACGCGGCATTTGTAAAAAGCAAACATTTTTTCCTATTAAAATAAAATAAATTAACATACCATTCTAATAAAGGATGTTCATTTTCCATTACATCAGGAAAGCTGGATTTGGACATATTTAATTCTTTTAATACTTTGTTTGTGCAACGAAGCAGTAACATATTTTCTCCCAAATAACCGCAAAACTTACTATTACCTATACTTCTGCTTTTTCCTAATTAAAGATAGTCGCTGATTAAATTTTATTAAAGATCTTATCGCCGCCACTCCCGAGTAGGAAGTTTGTTTTAATCAAATTTCCGATTCGGGAGAGCCTTATTGCTTCTACCCTGTCTTTTATCCATGATTGGACCTAATAGATAGCCAAGAATAAAAGTTGAAACAGTGCCTATAACTATAAGCCAGGACCAGCCAAGACCTATAATATCCTTTTCAGATAAATATAATAAAACTCCCATACTAACGGCGCTGAAAATCATAGCGAAAACATTGGCTCGATTGGCATGCCGTTTTGTCATTAAACCGAGTAAAAACACGCCTAAGAGACTCCCCGCCGTAACTCCGTTAATTTTAAAAGCGAGCCAAAGCATGCCTTCAACGGATTGGCATAAAAAAGCGGTGCCGGCCAAAATCAAAGCGAAAGTTATTACGCTTATTCTCGAGATTAATAAATAGTGTTTTTCGGTTCTGTGTTTTGCCAATAATGGCCTGTAAATATCTGTCACAAAAGAAGATGAAAGAGAGCTCAAAGGAGAATCTATGCTTGCCATAATAATGGCCGTTAAAATAAGGCCCTTTAAACCCGCGGGCAAAATATAAAAAGTAAAATGAGAAATTATTTTATCGGAATTATCGGGCAAAGGCAAAGACGGATTTTGATTATAAAAAACAAATAAAAGAGAGCCGATTGCCAAATACAAAAGCACAAGCGGAAATGAAGCGAATATGGTGGCTATCAGAGTTTTCTGACTGGACGCTCTGGAATCCACGGTAAGCAATCTCTGCATCATTTCCTGGTCGGTGCCAAAGGCGGCCATAGAACCCACCATGCCGTTTATAACGGCAATCAATAAAACATTAGGGTCTTTAAGGTCCCAGGCAAAATTAAAAATTGAAAGTTTCCCGGCCTCACCCGCGACCTGCCAAAATTCTAAAAATCCGCCCTGTATATTCAAAAGCAAATAAACGGCTATGCCGATACCGGCAATATAAAAAGTTATGGCTTCAAAAGCTCCGGTCCAAACAACCGCTTTAATGCCGCCAAAACCTATAAAAGCCATGCTGACAACTGTGAAAAACAAAAGCGTCATTTTCATATCCCAGCCCATTATGACAGAGACCGCCAAGGAAGCTGCATAAAGCCTTACCCCTGAGGCCAAAAGACGGGTAATAAAGAAAAATATCGAGCCTGAATATTGCGTGGCCGCTCCGAACCTATGTTTTAAAAATTCATAAATGGTGGTGCAATTATATTTATAAAAGGCCGGAATAAAAAGATAGGCGATAAGCAAACGGGCGGCGGCGGAACCTATAAAAAACTGAAGATACTGCCAATTTTCTTTAAAACCTACGGCGGGAACGCCCACAATGGTCATCGCGCTTATTTCAGTCGCGACAAAAGAAAGACAAGCCACCCACATCGGAGTTTTGCGGCGGCCAAGAAAAAAATCTTTAGTGTCTTTTTCATCTTTCCCTTTGAAATAAGTTATTGCAAAGAGAATTAAGAGAGCCAATCCCAGAATTGAATAATCCAAAAAGCCTAAGCCTGTTATTTTTTGAACAGCATCTGTCATAAATTAGCGCACCAGCGCGGCAGTGATACAGTTTAACAACAAACAAACTTTAACATCTAAAAAACCATATTTCACCCCGCGGATTTTCGCGAACACCTATTAAACCTACCCCACGGGAAAAAGTATGACTGGTTGTACCGGTAATTAATCCAATTTTAATTTAACGGGCATTTTTCCGCGGGCTTCATTCTTACCCATTAATATTTGCGCGGCTGTTTTTTGAAAATCGGGCAAAGCGCAAAAAGCGCACAGACCGCCTGAAATCTTCCGGCTTAAACCGTCGAAAACAAAAGGACTGCCGAAAGAAAGCATTATGACATCTTCGACCAAATTAATTTTATCGGATATCAATTGTTTTTGTTCTTTATTTAAATTAATGCTGCCGCTATAAGCGCGGGGGCCGGAAAATGAGGCTACTATAAGCTTTTTAGTTTTATGAGGATTAAAAGGAATAATATTAATTCCAAGTTTTTTCATCTCTTCTACAAATACTTTTCCTTGCCAGTTGTCGGATTGAACAAGAGGCTCAATATATCCCACCGTTTCGCCGGGCTCAATTTCAAAGTCTCTATTTTTAAAGGCCCACGCCATGCATTCTCTAGCGGCTTCTTCAACAAATTTTTTATGTTCCTCACAGCCTATTACTTTTGAATCCACAGTATTAAGCATACCCGCGGAAATTTTAGCCACCATTCTATTTTGACGGCTTAACGCTTTTTCTATGAGCTCATCGGATAAAACACCTTCTTTACAGGCGTTTTCAAGCGCCGCGAAAAGTTCAAAAGGATTATTCGGCACAAGCAAAATATCAGCTCCAGCAAGCAAAGCCATGACACCTGAACGGCCTTCATCGGTTATGGCATCCATGGAAAGAGCGTCAGTAACCACACAGCCGTCAAAACCTATTTCCTTCCTGAGTAAATCGGTAATTATTTTTTGAGAAAAAGAAGAAACATTTTCACTGTCAATGGCGTCAATTTTTAAATGCCCTATCATAATGGAATCGGCGCTTTTAACAAATGCTTTATAGGGCTTAATTTCAAAACTCAATAATTCCTCTTTAGTGCGGTTAAGCGCGGGTAAAGTGAGATGAGAGTCCGTATCTGTTTCTCCGTGGCCGGGAAAATGCTTAATACAGGAAACGCAATTATGAGAATTCAAACCTCTTAAATAAGCCTCGGTCATTTCATTTACAAGAACTATATCATCCCCAAACGCTCTTGTATTGACAATGGGATTTTCAGGATTGGAGGCAAAATCCACGACCGGAGCCAAAATCCAATCTACGCCGAGAGCCTTGGCCTCAAAAGCGGTTATCTCGGCTTTTCTTCTTGCCAAATCGCTTGCCCCTGAAGCGCCTATGGCCATATTGGTCGGCAGTAATGTGGCGTCTTTAAGCCATTGCCCGGCGCCATTTTCATAATCCGCGCAAAAAATAAGCGGCGTTTGCGCGTATGATTTAAGCTCTTTAACGACCCGAGAAACTTCCGTTGAGGTTCCGCCATAAAAACAAAAGCCTCCGACGCCCATTTGCACAAGTTTAACGGCATCGTCCATTGTAGTTGTTCCAAATCTGAATTCAGGATAAATAAGTCTCGCGAGATTGGCGGATTTAATTGTCACCCTACCACCTCCTTGTTACGCATAGCGGAACGACTGTGCTTCAAATCATTTTTTTTCATATCCTTAAAATCTCCTGAATATATGTTTTCAAATTGCCCTTTGGGCAATAAGGAGGTGGTAGGGTCATTTTTTCCCCTTTTTTCTCTTTTCGTCTTTTTTTATTTTATTCCAACTGACAAGAACTTGGGCGGATGTTTTAAATTTTTTGCCGCCAAAAACATGAGGATGCCGTCTTATAAGTTTCGCGTTGATGCTTTTTATAACATCGTCAATATTAAAACGGCCTTTTTTTTCGGCAAGGGCGCTATGGAAAACAACCTGAAGAATAATATCACCAAGCTCTTCTTTTAAATTTTCCCAATCGGATTTTTTTATGGCTTCTTCAACTTCTCCCGCTTCTTCATGAAGATATTTAATAAGCGATTTATGGTCCTGTTCTTTATCCCATGGACAGCCGTTTTTTCCCAATAGCTCGTTCATTATAACTACGAGATCTTTTAATTTAGCGCTATTTTTAAGTTTATCAACTCTTTCTTTCTTCACTCTGACAACTCCTCAATTGCAAAATATCATGACTCCAAGACCCTAAGGCTCTGAAAAAGAATTAACTTACCATTTGGCTGGCTAATTTTTGAGCGAAACAAGGAACGAAGGGCGAGCATACTCTTGCGGTCTGTGAGTGATAAGTGACGCAGTTGTAGCCAAAGATTAGTCAGCCCCCTATGGGGGAAGCGTATCTTTTGTTAATTTCTTCGTTGCTCTTCATTCACAGGCAACAATCCTTCTCATTCATCGCGCCTTAAAATCAACTTAAAGCTGAGCTTCCAAATATCAAGGTAATTCTTTTTCAGAGCCTAAGACACCGAGACTCTACGACTCTTCATACGACAAACTGCATATCATAGACTCTTTAACCATTAAAAGTATATAATTATACTATTCATAAGCACAATCCAAACCGGAGGACCGATGACAAAAACTGAAGAAAAAACCGACAGTCATCTATACAACATTTTAGATAAAGGTTTCGTAAAATTGGTGGATTTTATGGGCGGTGACGCCAGAGCGGTTGATTCCGCGAGAGTCTCTTTCGGCTCAAAATCCAAAGGAGAAGAACAAGATAAACGCCTTATAGAATATCTTCTCAAACATCAGCATCATACGCCGTTTGAACATTGCGTATTTCAATTTCACATAAAATGCCCTATTTTTGTGGCAAGACAATGGATGAGACACCGCTGGGGCTCATACAATGAAATAAGCGCCAGATATTCCGAGGTTAAGGAAGAGTTTTATATTCCGGAAAAATTTAGACTTCAGGACACCCTTAATAAACAAAGCTCCGTTGAAGGAAATTCTTTTGACAATGAAAAACTTCTCAAAGAATATTCCGCGTCAATTGACGCTTCTTTTAAAACATATAAATCTTTGCTTGACTCGGGAGTGGCAAGAGAAATGGCCAGAATGGCTCTTCCGGTCTCGCAATACACTCAATTCTACTGGTCGGCGAACGCGAGAAGTCTTTTAAATTTTCTCTCTCTCAGAATGGATGAACACGCTCAACTTGAAATAAGAGAATACGCCGATGCTATGGCGGAAATCTTCAAAGAAAAAATGCCTTGGACATGGGAAGCTTTCATTAAAACGACCAAGTAAAAAAATACTATGAAAAAATTCTCAATACTTTTCGCTATAACGCTGATATTTTCTCTTTCCGCTCAGATAAACGCTTTTGATATAAGCCAAATAAAATCAAGAACGATTGTCGTTTCCGAGGATAATATCACCAAAGTGGAAAAAGGAGATCTTGAGATATATATTCCCATAGAAGGCATAACCTCCGCTCAAGATACTTTTGATGTTGTGGCGCCGTTTGACGGCAGACTTGAAGAGGTGATAGTGGAGCTTTTTGATTTGGTTGATAGAAAAGAAATTCTCGCGAGGATGGTTTCTTCGGAAATGGCCGCGATGCTTGATTCAAGCGCGGGAATGTCAAAAAAACAAATGAAAAGAAGATGGGGCCAGGTATTCAAACTGTACGATGTAAAAGCAATGAATAAAGGCATAGTAACCCATGTCTATGTAAAAAGCAAAGATGTAATCAATAAAGGCGATAGGCTTTTTACCATTGCCAGAAAAGTAATACTGGTCGGAAAAAACACCAAACCTGTATATTGCCCGTTGAAAAACGGTCTTCCCGCCACTATAAAATCTTTAAAAGACAGCTCTTTTAAATTAAAACCGGTTCTTACCAAATTCCTGCCGCTTCAGCCCAATTCATTTTACTACAGATTATGGCTTGATACAGGAAAGCTTAGAAACAAAACAAAAATAGGCGCGCGCTTTTCAGGCTATCTTTTTGTGGGAAGAACCGAAGACGCAAGAATTGTTCCGACAAACGCTTTGATAAATATACAAAACAGGAAATACCTTATTATCGAGGTTGAAACCGGCCTTGTAACGCCGGAATCCACCGAACTTTTAAAATCGGGCAATCACTATATTATTCCACAAAGCCCTTCAGCGGAGAAATAAGCATGAATAAACTTAAAAAACAAAATACTCTTTATTCAAGTTTTATGTTTCTCAAACTTGATCCCGCGTTTAGAAGATTGGAAACAAATGAAAAAATGGCCGCCAAACAAGAATTTGAAAATGTAATTGCTCACAGTCAAGAAAAACTTTTCCTTCGCACTTACCAAATAAACGGCCTGCGCGCCGATTGCGACCTGCTTGTTTGGAGAATTTCAAACGATTTGGAGCATTTGCAGGATATGTGCGCTAAAACTTTTTTAGACGGCGTGGGAAAATATCTTAATCCGGTATATTCCTTCATAGGCCTTTATCATCCAAAAGAACATGCCTTTAAAAAAGATTTGGACTTTGGCTTTATCCCCAAAGACATATTCGGCAAATTCAAATTTATGCTCGTGCATCCCGTGATAAAATCACAACTGTGGTATGAATTATCCGATGAAGAAAGAGACAATCTTATAAATGAAAGACAAACCGTGATATCAAGCTATAATGATGTCACTGAACATTTTTTCATGTCATACGGCCTTGACGACCATGAATTGGTTGTAACAAGAGAGGGCAAAAATTTGGAAGATCTTCTGATAGCCACAAAAGAGCTGAAAACTCAAAAAAATAAAAATTTTACTCTCACGGACAGACCGATATTAATGTGCGTTGGAAAAGATTTAAGTGTTATTTTAGATACGATATCATAGGCAAAAAAACGACAATAATATGGAAACATTGCAATAAGGCAATACGGAACAACAAGAAAAAAGAAGACGGCACGCGAAATATCGATTAAACAACAAGAAAACAAATAGGTTAAAGAGCTTTTTTATTTACATATTACCCTATTTCCGTATTTACGCTGTTTTCCGCATTATTATTTTAAGGGGGCTTTAATGAAAATTATAGGATTGATAATGGCAGGAGGCAAAGGCGAAAGACTTTATCCTCTGACAAAAGAACGCTCCAAACCGGCAGTGCCTTTCGGCGGAAAATACAGAATTATAGATTTTGTATTGGCAAACTTTATAAATTCGGGAATATTCTCGGTCTATGTTCTGGTGCAGTATCTTTCTCAATCCTTAATAGAATATCTCAGAAACAGATCCACAGGCGGAATAACAAAAGATCATTTTATAACCGTGGTCCCACCTCAAATGAGACTGGGAGAAATGTGGTATAGAGGCACGGCGGACGCGGTAAATCAAAATTTAAACCTTGTTAATGATTACGGCCCCGATCTTGTGGCCGTTTTTGGAGCGGACCATATCTATAGAATGGATATACAGCAAATGATTAAATTTCATGTGGAAAGCAAGGCGGATGTAACCGTAGCGGCGCTTGGAGTGCCGCTTAAAGAGGCTTCAAGATTCGGCATCGTTTCGGTGGACGCGAAAAACAGAATGACGGGTTTTGACGAAAAACCCAAGAAAGGAAAACCCATTCCTTCAGACCCCAATATCGTTTACGCTTCAATGGGAAATTACATATTTAATTATGACGCTTTGGTCAAAATTCTTCATGAAGAATCCGGAGATAACCGCGGCCTTGATTTTGGAAAAACAATCCTGCCGAATATTTTCAAACAGTATAAAGTTTTTGTTTATAATTTCAGCAATCAAACCCTGCCCGGCACCCAAAAATACGAGGAACAAAATTATTGGAGAGATGTCGGAACGATAGAATCTTACTGGCAATCTCATATGGACATTTTAGGGGCGAAGGCCAAACTTGAATTAAATAATAAGTCATGGCCCATTCAATCTTATAAATTGGATCTTCCCCCCGCCAAAGTAATAGAATCCAATCTCCAAAATTGCATGATAAGCGACGGATGCACTATAAACAAATCCTCGCTTAAAAGATGCATTCTCTCAAGCAATGTTAAGGTGCATGAACATTGCCAGCTTGAAGACTGCATAATAATGGATTCTTGCGAAATAAAAGCCGGCGTGAAATTAAAGAAGGTTATTATAGACAGGTTTAATACCATTGAGGCTAAAACTTCAATAGGCTTTAATTCTAAAAATGATATTCAGCGCTATTATATGGACCCTGACGGCATAGTGGTTATTCCGCGCGGAATTTCAAAGTGGAAATAAGCTAGAAAGCAGTTAGCAGATAGCAGCAAGCAGAAAACACCAAAACTAGGAGACAAGAAGCCGGAAACGAGAGACAAGATTTATAAAGGCATTCCTTATCCATCTAATTTCTGATCTCTGATTTCTGATTTCTCTAATTTGTTTATGAAAACAAAATTCTTTTGCGCGCATGGACATTTCTATCAGCCCCCCAGAGAAGATCCATGGTTAAATCATATTGAAAAAGAAGATTCCGCTTTGCCTTTTGAAAACTGGAATCAAAAAATATTTCATGAATGTTATTTGCCAAACGCCTTTTCTCAAGCTCTTACTCCCGGCGGGAGAATTTCAAAATTTATAAATAACTATGCCCATATAAATTTTGATTTTGGCCCGACACTTTTGGATTGGCTTGAAAAAAATCATTCCAATGTTTACATGGCCATTTTAAATGCCGACGCGCAAAGCGTCAAAAACTTCGGACAAGGCAATGCCATAGCGCAAATTTATAACCACACAATAATGCCCCTTGCCTCCCTTAAAGACAAAAAAACACAAATTAAATGGGGCCTTGAATATTTTAAGTCTAAATTCGCTCGCGATTCAAAAGGAATCTGGCTGGCTGAAACGGCCGCGGATGAAGATACTCTTGAAGCGCTGTGCGAACAAAAAATAAGTTTATTCGACACGTATCCATTCCCTAGTACGTTGTTTTTTCTTCAGTCCACCGCTATCTTGCACCAATGTGAGCAACTGAAACTTTTTGTGGTTA
>DAOWCC010000109.1 GCA_030639665.1 Elusimicrobiota bacterium
CTGAAGACAAAAACTCCGCCACCATTCAAAATTTATCGCAACAAACCGAAGAAGTCTCAAAACTCAGAATGCAGATTAGAGACCTTTCCGACGAATATTCCGATCATAAAATAGACTCCGCGAAAGAACTGGCCAAGAAAATCAAAGAATTTGAATCGGAAGTGGAAGATAAAGACGCCGCTCTGAGAAACCATGACAGCTCCATGGAATCCATGCTCAATAAAAATGAAGAATTTCAAACCATAATGATGGATGAAAGAAGAGATTATGAAACCCGCACAAAAAATTTCTGCGACGAAATAGGGAAACTTAAAAGTGAAATTAAATGGAAAAACAAAGAAAACAATCAATTGAAAGATGATCTTTTTGAAGCCTATAATAAACTTAAAGAATTTGAATCCATCGGCCATATTAAAGACGCCGAACGCAAAGAGTTTTATCATGCCATTCGCTCAAAAATAAAACTTTTAAGCGGTTATTTTGAAAATCTTGAAACCAAATTAAAATACACCTTTAACAAAGAGGGCGCCAGCTAAACACCAGTTAAGAGTTTAGGAGTTAAGAGTTTGAGAGTTGAAAAAAATAGCAAAGACTTATAACTACACAATATACTTCATAAAAGCGCTGAGAAAAACTACCTCCTCTCTCAGCGCTTTTTTTATTGAACTTTAAAGCCTATTACTTGCCTTTTTATAAATTGCTATAATTAATCCGTAAATCACCCTTGGGATTTAAGATAATCCCATTTATTATGGAGCTTATTCTATGCTGGATTTGAATTTAAAACAAATGATTATGGCCGGAGGGCCAATACTCTTTATACTTGTCGCCCTTTCAATATATTCCATCGCCCTTATTTGGGAAAGATGGAGAAAATATAGAAAAACATTCAAAGGAATGAGGCTTTTTATCCATAAAGCGCATAGCCTGTTAAAAGCATCCAATACACAACGCGTAACTGAATTATGCGCGCAAACAAAAGCTCCCTATACCGATATAGTCAACAGAGTCGTGAATAATTACGGTTCCGCCCTTGAAAAAAGGGAACTAGCGGAAAAAGCCATTGAATGGCATGTCTCCAAGCTTTCCAAAAGCCTGACAGTAATCGCAACTATCGCCAGCATAAGCCCTTTTATAGGCTTACTGGGAACAGTCATAGGCATTATGAGGGCTTTCAGGGATTTGGCTCAATACGCGGGAGCGGGCCCATCCGTAATCGCAATGGGTATCGCGGAAGCGCTTGTAAACACGGCGGCGGGACTTTTTGTGGCCATACCGGCAATTATCGCTTACAATTATTTTTCCGGACAGCTTAATAAATTCTCAAGCGATATGAACTGGATAACGGAACAATTTATAACCAAACTCCACCTAAAATAACGCGGTGGCAAGAAATAAGGATTTAATTTATGCGCGTACATAGCAATAAGAAAAGACTTATAGCGGAAATAAACATGATACCGTTTATTGATATATGCCTTTTGCTTCTGATTATATTCATGGTCATGACGCCCTTTCTCATGCAGTCAAAAATCAAAGTCAGTCTTCCCGAATCCGCCTCATCGGCCAAATCATCCGATAGCTCCAATGTAATAACCGTGCAAATATTGCGCAAAGGCGCCGTCATTATTAACGGAAAAAGAACAAAATTTTCCAGACTTAAAAAAGAGCTTATGCTAAGGCTTTCAAAATCCAGGAAAAAAAGCGTTCTGGTCCAAGCGGATAAAAGAGTCAGCATACAAAAAGTCGTTACAGCGCTTGATATAGCCAAAGAACTCGGCGCGGGAAAAATCGGAATAGGCGTCATGCAAAAAGCCGGAAAAAAATAAACTCCGCGAGCGCCGCTGTTTAATAAACTTTAAAAATGAAAACCATGCGCCAATATCTTCTATATTCTTCATCAGCGCACTTTTCTTTTCTTTTGTTGCTCCTTCTTATAACCAATGGCCACTTCGCGAGTAAAAAAAAGGCTGTCTATTATATTGATTTCATCGGGCCGGCAAAAATACAAACTGCCGCGGCTGTAAAAAGCGTCCGCTCGATAAAGAAAACTTCCAAGCCGGCTATAAAAAAAACCGAGGCAAAAAAAGCGCCTCAAGAACCGAAAGTTGAAAAAGTAAAAGAAGAACCCGCTTTGCCTCTGCCTAAACCAAGCATGCTTGAAAAAGCAAATACCTTGTTTTTTAACGATAAAAAAGAAGTTCAAGAAACCATGCGCGAACCTGAAGCGTTAGGCTCGGCCGAGCCCTCGGGCATCAGAACGGATTTTTCAGATTTTCCCTATCCATGGTATATTTCTTTGGTCAGGAATTCCTTAAGCAATAAGTGGATGACAAAAATGCCGAGTTCCGGCGACATGAGGGCTGTAATATTTTTCAGCATTAAAAGAGACGGAACCATAAAAAATCTTAAAGTGGAAAAAACTTCAGGGAACAGACTCTTTGATAATGCCGCTTTAAGCTCTGTTGAAAGCGCGGCTCCTTTTGACTCATTGCCGGATGATTTCATTGAAAAAAAACTAAGCGTTCATGTGGAATTTAAAACGATGGAATAGAAAATAGAGGCGTAGATGCATAGATGTATGGATGAGTGGAAACAGCAAAGAGACACAAAGGAACAAAACGAAAAGCCGATAACTTGTGACTGGTGTCTGATAACTGGTGACTAAAACTGACAAATCTGCTGTTTTAAAGGAGACTTCGTGAAATTATTATTTAAAATAGGAATTATAATTGCCCTTCATCTGGCTGTATTTTTAAGCTATCCCGAGACGGGGGAATTTGGATTTTACTATCTCGCCATTTCAATCGTGCTTTGGACCGGCTTTATGATGTTTATAAATTTAAGCGTCAAAATAATAAAATTCATAAGCGGAGTCTTGGGGCATCTCGTGCATCTGGCCATATTGATTGTCATGCTTTTATCCATAGCGCTCACGCTTCCGCAAGCGGACAGAGTGACCGTTCTTGAAAAAGTAAAAGACGGAAAATATCCCACAAAAGAAACACTTCAAAGAGGTTTAAGTAAATTGGGCCTGGCAAAAAAGAATATTCCCGCCAAACATTTGAGGAAAATTAATGAGGGTATTGGCAAGGTTTTGGATAAAATTGAAGAAAAAACGCCCGAAGCCGTAAAAGAAATTATTGAAAAGGAGATTGAAGAATGAAAATAATAGCAATTACCGGCGGAACCGGATTTATAGGAAGGGCATTGGCTAAAAAACTTCTCGCTGATAATTATCAGCCGAGAATATTAACCAGAAGACTACCTAAAAAGCGTCTTGAAAATATGCAATACGCCGTAATAGATTATGATAATCCCCATTCGGTTGAAAAAGCCTTTGAGAATTGCGATGTCGTGGTGCATCTGGCCGCGGCGCTGTTTTGCCGTTCAAAAGAGGAATTTGAAAAAGCCAATACTCAAAATACCCGCGCCATTGTAAACGCCGTTAATTCTCTCGAAAAAAAACCCGCCAAAGTAGTTTATATATCCAGCCTCGCGGCCGGCGGACCTTCTGCAAACGCGGATAAACCGCGCACTGAAGATATGAAAGAAAATCCCGTTTCAATCTATGGAAAAACCAAACTGGCGGGAGAAGAAGAAATTAAACGACTTGATGATGATATTGAATTTACCATATTACGCCCGCCCATAGTTTATGGTAAGCATGATTCGGGCTTTTCCAAAATAGCGAAATTTGTGAAAAAAGGCTTTATGATAAATGCCGGCGGCAAGGACGCTTTTTTCAGCTTTATTTTTCTGGAGGATTTAATTGAAGTTATAAAAACCGCCGTTGAAAACCATAATGTTCTGGGCAAAACTTATTATGTCTGCGAGAATTCCGTTTACAATTGGAAAACCTTCATTCAGCTTATGAGCGAAGCCATGCGAGTTAAAATGCCCATAATGATTACTATGCCGGGGCCCCTGGTATATCTTATGGGTTATATTTATGAATTTACAAGCGGCCTGATGGGGAAAGCGCCTCTTTTCAACAGAGACAAGGCCAAAGAGAGCAATGCGGGCAATTGGATAGCTTACTCGGGACGATGGGAGAAAGACACGAACTGGGAAGGCTGGACGCCCTTAAAAGAAGGCCTGAAAAGATCTTTTGAAAAAGAAGAAGAAACTTCCGCCGAAATACAAACACCAAAGGTATAATTTGGAACGCAGAAAACGAATCCGCCTTTGACATGATATAAAGCGGCATGAACCACAATGGGTTCATACCGCTGTCACATAGGCTTTGAAATTCCGTTACGATTAATTAAAACCGTAATTATACACAGGCTTTTTGCCCAAACGGTTAACAATGGCCCAATGATCATGATCGCTATATTTTTTCATCTCAATCAAAAAAATCCAATTCTCTGAAACGGTTTCGCAACCTTCAGGAGGATAGTCCGATAAGCTTAATAATGTTATCGTGGTAGCCGGATCATTTAAAACCCGAAAAAGTATTTCTTTGCCTTTTTCAACCAATTGCTCTTGGGTGGGATTAAAATTGCCTTCTTGGTCAAAAACATCATAAGCGTCTTCTATCGCAAGAGCCAAAGGACTTTCCCAATCATCGTTATCGTTCATAAAGCTGTCCATCGCCAATTTAAAAGCAAGGTCAAAATTGATTTTATTATCCAATTTATCGCTTTGCTCCTTTATGTCTTTGTCATCTATTGCCACCGTCATTTTGTCCAATCCCAATTCTTTAAGGATAGTCGAATAAGAATGATTGATTGAAGTCTTCTTCTCAATTTTCACTTCGGGCAAAGTTTCGGGCAAATTATAATTAATTTTTTCGATATTGTCCGCGCAAAACACCTCATTATTCAGCATTGTCTTTAAATACTCATTCGTGGAGTTTGTTTCAGCTGAAAGAACAAGCGGAAAGGCCGTAATTGCGATACTTACGACTGTGGAAAGGAATTTCTTTTGATAACTCATTTATATACACCTCCGAGCAGTTTTAACTATTATTGACAGCTTAATGTAAAAGCCGCGCGAATCACATGGCCGAAAGGGTATCAATTAAAAATATTTCGCTCTATTTACATTTGGGTCTTTTGACCTAAAAATCCATAAGCGAAACTCGCGAAATCTTTCAAAAGCTTCGGGTCAACTTTCTCGGAGGAATTAATCTTTTGATATTCCAGCAATGCCGCTGAGATAATCGGATGATATATATCCGGCAAATTTTCCAAACCCCAAGCGCCACCTTCATTTTTTGAAGCAATCAAGTCTTCTTTAATAAAAGCAAGCACTCTGCAAAAATTGAGAACCGCGTATAGCGGAACTATGCACTTGTCCGGCCCTGTTTTATCCTGAATATTTTTGAAACTGTCTTTTGAATCCAAAGCGATTGAATCCAGATAATACTTTTTAGGAACTTGAGCGAAAACTTCATCTATCGATTTGCCGTAAACACATAAACCGCGGCATTTTGTTATGGTAAAATGAGCCGCAAGGTCAAAGTCGGCTTTCTCGGTTTTATGGGGCAAGCCGTGGAATCTTACTTGATCTTTAGTGCCCATATGAAATTCGTATGGCGTGGGATAGCGAAAATCTTTTCCCGCGAATTTCTCCTCGACAATACTCATCTCTATTCCTTTGGCGGGGGCCTCTTTTCCATATATATCAAGAAAAGAAGCCGATAATTGTTTTCGCTCAATTGAGGTTAGAGGATTTGAAATAATAACAAGATAATCAATATCGCTTTGAGCGGGATTAAAACCTCCCATGGCGGCCGAACCGTGAACATATACTCCAGTCAGTTTTTCGCCGAGCGCGTCCAATAAAACCCGCGCGTGTTTTTTCAATACAAAACCGACTTCCTTGGGCAATTTATTTAAATTTTTAAGTTTCATAAACAGGAGCTCAATACGGCTAATCTAAAATATTATTCTCTCGCTTTAGCCCGCATATTCGCCGGCATTTTTTCAATCGCGTATCTTAAAGCCGTGCGGGGCATCAATTTTTTATTTTTGATAACAAAATCAAAAACTTCTTTCCGGTATGCTTTGCTCGCTTCTTTCAGCATCCAGCCATAACCTTTTTGAACCAAGTCTTCATCATCTTGTAAAAGAATTCTTGCCACGGTAAAGGCCTCTTTTAAATATTTCTTTCTGCGCAAAGAATAAATTAAAACCACGGCGGAAGCGCGACGAAACCACATATTTGATGATTTTGCCCATTGTTTTATCTTTGGCAAAAATTCAGGAAATTGATATATGAACTCGCCTAAAGCGTGCGTGCATAAATCATCGCAACTACTCCAACTGCTGACATGATTTTTAAGCCATCTTTCAAAGATTTTAAAATCTTCTTTTTCATATCGCTTTTTAATCCTGAAAGCCCAATCAAAGGCAATATCTTTAAAACCGCTTCCGCGAGTGTTTAACAGCTTCTCGCATAAAAATACAATCTGCTTCTTTTCAAGATTTTTCGCTTCCTTGAAATTTTCCAAGCCCACTCTTCTCACCAATGGAGTAATAAGACCGATACGCGTTTTACCATCCTTGTAAAACCTTGAATAGTCCTTAATGTTTTCAGGATTTTCAGCCAATTCTTTCAGCTCTGATTTTACTTTATTGAAAATATCCATAGCTTCCATATATTAAATGTCTCCTTATTCATACTAATGTTAACAAAAAACAAAATCCCGCAGGGTTTATCCTTTGACGGCAAAGCCGTTTAGGATTTGACAATGCTCTTGCGGCCGATTTTTTTGTAAGACACAAAAAGAAAAACTATCAGATAAAATCCAATAAAGATTCCTATGGCCAGATACGCGGAAAAAAATGAAACACTATCGGCTAAGCGGCCAAAAAGAAAAGCCAACGGTATTACAAAAAGGTGGTTCAACAAATTAACGCACGATTCACTGGTTGCCCGTTGGCTTGAAGGCAATTCATCATGAAAATCTTTGGACAATAAAGGCCACGCGAAACACGCGGCGGCAATCGGTAAAAAAACAAAAATGACACCGATATATGAGCCCAGATAACCGGCCAGAAGAAAGCCCAATCCGCTTAATATAATAACCGCCAAATAAACATTTCTTCTGTTAAACCGTTCTAAAAAATATGAAAATTTACTCCCCAATGATTCAATACCGCTCGACATCGCTCCCAGATAACCCAGGAAAAACACCGGAATTCCAACACGGACGAAATAAAGCTGCATATATTCATCCATTACCATATAAGTTGATTCCAAAATTACGGTTACAAACACAATGTGATATAAAGCGGGATGTTTTCGCAAATATTTCAAAGTAACGGCAATATGCTTCCAGTAATCAATCTCACCCGTAGTTTTATGTATTTCCGGTTCTTTTAATGTCAAAATAAAAACCAAAGCCATAGCTGAAAAAATCAAAGTCAGCCATAACGGCGCCGCCAAGCCATAATACTCGGAAATCATGCCGCCCAAAATTCCGGCCGTAGCGGCTGAAATTCCCATATAAAAATAGGTGTTTCCCAATACTTTTATATATTCTCCGCTTCTGCCGAGCTGTTTCAGGGTATCATAGATAAAAGATGTATGCGTGCCGGAAAGCAATGCTGAATGAACGGCCCCCGCTATAACGCCTAAAATAAAAAGGGTGAGACTATGACTTAAAGCCCACAGCAAAGTATTCAGCATAAAAAACACCATATTCAGGGCTAAAACATTTTTCCTACTCCATCTGTCCGACAAAACTCCCGAAGGAACTTCCAAAACTATCACGGTTATGACATAGACTATTTCCACTAAAACAATTTCGGTGATGGAAAGACCCCGAAATTCCATAAAAATTTTATCTATCACATAATATAAAACGAACCCCGACAAGGCGCTAATGAGATAAAATTTCCAAATATTTGATTGCAGTTTGTTATTAGCCATATTATTCATGATATCACGAAAAACCATATGTCACAATATTTTTGGACAATTGTGTCTATTCTAACAATTTTTTAGGTGAAGGGGATTAAGGTTTTTCCGCTATTAACATAACATTAAAATGTCTATGTTTAAACTTCCCATGAGTTTCCCAATTACCCAATAGAATTCTTTTTTTGAATATCTTGAA
>DAOWCC010000203.1 GCA_030639665.1 Elusimicrobiota bacterium
ATCGCTAATGGCTTTTAAAAACTTTTCATAGTAGGCAGTTTCTTTATTGGGTTCATCGATTATATCACAAGAAACATCTTTCTTAATTCGATTAATGGACTCCCTTAAATTCACGAGAGTTTTCTCAGCGGCTTTAAGAGCCTCCCATGAAAATTCCAGTTGCTTCTTATATTGAGCGCTATAACAAAAATACCTGTAACTCAAAGGATCAATATTTTTTTCACGCAATGTGTTTACGGTTACAAAATTTCCGGCTGATTTAGCCATTTTTTCACTTTCACAACCGACAAGAAACTCGGCATGCAGCCAATAATTAACAAAAACCTTTCCCGTAGCCCCTTCAGTTTGAGCTATCTCATTGGTATGATGAACGGCGATATGATCAATTCCACCGCAATGAATATCAAAAGTCTCGCCAAGATATTTTATGCTCATGGCCGAACATTCAATATGCCAGCCGGGAAAACCTATGCCCCAAGGCGAAGGCCATTCCATTTGTCTTTTTTTATCTTTGGGAGAAAATTTCCAAAGCGCGAAATCCGAAGGGTTTTTCTTTTCACTGTTAAATTCCACGCGCGCCCCGGCTTTAATCCCATCCATATGTTTTTGGCCCGCAAGCCGGCCATAACGCTCAAACTTGGAAGTGTCAAAATATATGCCATCGCTTATTTTGTAAGTAAAGCCGTTTTTTTCAAGCCGCTCAATGAGCTTTATCATGTCATCAATATGCTCGGTCGCCTTACTGACAATATCAGGCATTACGCAATTTAAATCTTTAAAATCTCTAAAAAAAGCTTTTGAATAAAAATCAGCTATATCTGTAGCGGACTTACCTTCTTTTTGAGCGCTCATTTCCATTTTATCATCGCCATCGTCAGCATCGGAAACCAAATGACCGACATCGGTAACATTCATAACATAATTGATTTTATAACCCAAATATTTGAAAATTCTCCGCAATGTGTCCTCAAAAATATATGTCCGCATATTGCCTATATGGGCGTAATTATAAACAGTGGGTCCGCAAGCGTATATACCGACACAACCTTCCTTGATGGGCATAAATTTTTCTTTCTTTCTTCTAAGCGTATTATATAGAAAAATATCCATTATTATTTAAACTCCTCTTCGATGTTCTTAAAAAATTTATTGCACAATTTTACGCCGTATTTCCCTGAATACTTATTTTGCACCATGCATTCCACCCGAACTTCCGAAAAAGGATTTACAATGCCTTTTGGAATTATTTTATAAACAAAACCCGTTTTAACATCCGCGGAATTCGCGTTTGAAATCGTTCTTTTATATGCTTCAAGAATTTTTTCATTAAAATCGGCAATCTTATTATAATCCGTCGGATCGGATAGGATATAATTCTCTGATTTCGCTACAACAGCCTCATTTCCTTTAATGGCGGCATTTTTTAAATTGGATTTATTAAACGCGCAACCGCCAAATATAAACACCATTACAAGAAAAATAACTGACCGCATTCAAACTCCGGTTTTATCCGTTGAACGGATAGAAATTAAGTAATTAAGAGAATAGTGATTAAGTTTTTAAGGAGTTTTCTATATGCTTCATTACTCAATCTCTTTCCTTTTTTCTGTTGCCTGCTGAAGCCTCATATTGCCGCGCATTATGAACTATGCCTCAACACTCGCCACCGCGTAACAAGTTATGGCATTGCCGTGTCCCACTTCGCCCAAACCTTCTTTGCTCTTTGCTTTTACACTGACATCGGCTATATCGATTTTAAATATTTCAGAAAGATTTTTTCGCATAGCCGCGTAATGAGGTTTCATTTGAGGTTCTTCCGCAACTATGGTGGCGTCAATTTGAATAATTTCCGCTCGCCGAGCGCTGAGAATCTTCAGGACCTTTTCCGCTATGGACCTGCTTGAAACTCCCATTATGGTTAAATCCGTAGGCGGAAAATATACGCCTATTTCACCGGCCGCGATTGATCCCAAAAGAGCGTCACAAACAGCATGAAGAACCACATCTCCGTCCGAATGGCCTATCAGGCCTTTTTTATGTTTTATTCTTTCTCCCGCGATAATAAGGGGGCGACCCTCAACCATTCTATGAATATCATAACCAAAACCAAATCTTGTTTTCCGGCATTTAGGTTCGTGTTTTTTAGTGTTTTTCATGAAAGCCTCCGCAATGATGATATCTTCCGGCGTGGTAACCTTAATATTCGAATGGTCGGATTTCACAATCTTGATTTCTATATTCAAATCTTCAAGAATTTGTGATTCATCAGAATAATCTTTTTTTAAATCTGTTTTTTCAATAATCTTTTCAAGGATATTCCTTCTATAACATTGCGGCGTTTGAACAGCCACATAATCGGCTCTGTTAAGAGTTTCGACAACCTTTTTACCATTAAGCGATATTTTTTTTATGGTGTCTTTCAAAGCCACGACAGGAACCGAAGCTCCGTTTTTTTCAGCCGCGCTCATGCAGGCTGAAATTAAATCTCGGCTTACAAGAGGCCGGGCTCCGTCATGAACAGCTATAACTTCCGCCTCATGCGACACTTTTGAAAAACCGCTTATAAGAGATTTTATTCTTGTCTTTCCGGCAACCGCGATTTTTATTCCTTTCGCCTCCGTTTCTTTTCCATACAGCGCGATATTTTCAGGAGAAAGAACAAGTATCACTTCTTCAAACAAGCCCGTAAACGCGTCCAAGGTCCATTCTATCATGGGTTTTGAACCTAAGCTCATGTATTGCTTATCTGAGCCCATGCGCGTTCCGCTTCCGCCGGCGAGTATTATCGCGGCTTGCCTATGGATTGATTTTTTTTTGCCGTCTGACATAAACAATCGATTTTTTTAAGTTTATCAACACGAAAGAATATAATATCTACCGCGCTGCCAAGCTAATTTATTTGCTATTGGATTTTCCGTTTTTAACCCTTGTGAAAATTATTCGTCCTTGAGATGTCTGAAGTATGGACTGCACTATCACATTTACTTTTTTTCCTATATGCTGCCGTCCATCTTCAAGAACCACCATGGTCCCGTCATCAAGATAACCCACGCCTTGATCTTTTTCTTTGCCCTCTTTCATCGTAAAAATAGACATATCCTCTCCCGGCAAAACCACGGGTTTAAGAGAAGCGGATAAATCATTTATATTCAATACGGGAACATTTTCAAGAGAACCCAATTTATTGATATTAAAATCGGATGTTACCACGCTGCATCCGAGCTCTTTGGCGATTTTTATCAATTTTAAAGAATTATCCTCTATCTCGTCCACTTCCCTGTCAATTATTTTAAAAGGAACATCTTTTGATTCCTGAAGTCTGGCTAAAATATCCAAACCTCTCCGGCCTTTGGCGCGCGAGATTGAATCTCTGGAATCCGCCAAAGAATGAAGCTCCTGGACTATAAATCTTGGAGTTATAATTGAGCCGGTAATAAATTTAGTCTCGCAAACATCCAATATTCTGCCGTCCACTATGGACGATATTTCCAGCATTTTCATATTCTTGCCGTACTTTTTTCCCAAAGAAAGTATATTTCTATCCAAATCATCCAATTCGGGAAGTTTTTTAACGGCAATAATCATGCCGAGCAAAGCAAGCGCGTATTTTATAACGATGGTATACTTAGCCCAGATAGCAGTCAATGAGTTATTGGCAATTTGAAAAACGGTATAGTCCATTAGTTTCGCCATTATCAAACCTATTGCCGCTCCCACAATCCCCACCATAAGACTTAAGAGAT
>DAOWCC010000236.1 GCA_030639665.1 Elusimicrobiota bacterium
CAGAGGTTTTTAACGCCGTTGCTCGCTTCAATTTATTCGGCGGCTCCGGAACACTGCAGGATAGAAACGCGAGAACTTGTGTCCATAGTAGTCCTTTGAAAGCCCAGTCCACCCACTCCTCCTGAATGTAAAAGTCGGGTTCCGAAGGGCCATGCTTAGCAAACACAACTGTCATGCCTTTATTTCGTCTTAATTCTTTATATATATAATCACTGCAGGATAGAAACTCGAGAACTTGTGTCCAGAGCAGTCCTTTGAAAGCGCAGTCCACTCACTCCCACCCCAATTATGATACAGCGGAATTGCCCGATTTTAATATGGAAATTATTTCCTGAAAAATTTATTAAAATCAGAGAAAAAGCCGGGATAAGATTTTTTGACGCAGTTTTTATTTATAGTCTTGATCGGTTTTTCGCTTAGAAGATTTGCCACAGCCGCAATCATGGCGATTCTATGGTCTGATGTGTTTATCGAAACTCCGCCTTTTAGTTTTTGCGGGCCTTGTATGGTAAAAGTTTTATTTTCATATTTAATTTTGCCGCCCGCGCCGTGAATAAGGGCAATAATGGATTTTATTCTGTCTGATTCTTTATATTTAAGTTCATCGGCTCCGTATATTTTGGTTGTTCCCTTGCTTTGAGTTGCCGCCAATATAATGAGAGGAATTTCATCTATCATTGAGGGAATGGCGCTTTTTCTTATAATAACGGGTTTGAGCTTTCCATATTTCACTTTTATATCGCCATAAGGCTCATGTCCGGTTTTTATTTTATCCGCGCTATTTTTGTTTTTAAAAGAAATATCCGCTCCCATTTTTTTAAGTATTTTAATAAAACCCATTCTGGTCGGATTTAAAAGACAATTTCTAACTACGATGCTTTTTTCTTTTATCAGGCAAGTGCTTAATATAAAAGGCGCGGCTGAAGAAATATCTCCGGGTATTTTTAAGTTCGCGGCTTTTGGTTCGCGGGGATTTAAAATAATTTTATTATTGCCGATATTTATCTTGACTTTAAATAGGCGTAGCATGTTTTCGGTATGATTTCTTGAAGGATAAATTTCTTTTATCAGAGTTTTTCCATTCGCGTAAAGCCCCGCCAGCAATACGGCGGATTTTACTTGAGCGCTGGCTATGGGAAGTTTGTATTTTATGGCTTTAAGCGGGGCGCCCGATATTTTTATCGGAGGTTTTCCTTGAGAGAGCTGTATTTTCGCTCCCATTAAGGTTAATGGTTCTTCAATTCTTTTCATCGGGCGGCGTGATAGTATTTTTTTGCCGTTTATAACAGAATTGAAATTTTGCCCCGCCAAGAGGCCGGATAATAAGCGCATTGTGGCGGCGCAATTATCGGCGGTTAAAGAGGTGCGGGATTTCTTTAGCCCATATAAGCCTTTGCCATAAACTGTAGCCGAGTTTTTCTCCAATTTAATTTTAACGCCGAGTTTTATCAGGCAATACGCGGTAGCGAGAGTATCTTGGCAAGCGGAAAAGTTTGATATTTTTGTCTTGCCTTTTGAAATGGCCGCCAATATAAGAGCTCTATGGGTGATTGACTTATCGGCGGGCGGCATATAGATGGAGTTTTTTATCATTTATGGTTTAAGCAAAAATCCATGGCTTTAATATAGGAATTTTTTTCCAACCCGCTGATTTGTTTAAGGCAGACGGGAAGTATAACCGATTTTTTGCGGAAACTTTCTCTGTTTTTAATATCGGATAAATGGACTTCAACGGTTTTTATATCAGCCGCTTTTATAGCGTCTCTTATGGCATAACTGTAATGAGTAAAGGCGGCGGGATTTATTATCAGCCAATGAGCCCATTTTCTGTGAGTGGCTATTAAATCCATTATTTTGCCTTCATGATTGGTTTGAAAAATTTTTAATTTAATTTTTTTTGTCTTGGCGTATTTTCTTATATAAGAGTTAATTTCTTTAAGTGTTAATTTGCCGTATATTTCAACTTCTCTTTCTCCGAGAAGATTAAGGTTTGGGCCGTGGATTATAAGTATGCGCATGGGTTCCTCAATAATATCAAAGTTTCTTTTAAAATCTTTTTCTCTATATTGTTTTGTGCTTTTAATATTCCGGGTTTTTTTATAAGCAGGAATCTATTTTGAAATAATCCTGTTTTCTTATCTTGGTGAACCAAACTATAAAAATTTTTAAAATTTAAACAATCAGTTTTTAAGGCCGGCAATTTTATATGCCAAAGCAATTTTTCCACATCACGGCGGTAGTCTTTATTTAAGATATTAAGTTTTAAGGATAGCAGATAGGCAAATCTCATTCCCCATATTATGGCCGCGCCGTGAGAAAGTTTTCCTTTTGAAAGCGCTTCAAAGGCATGTCCCGCCGTATGACCGAAGTTCAAAACTTCTCTTATGCCTTTTTTATCTTTTTCATCTTTTAATACTGTCTTTATTTTAAATTCAGAACATTCGTTCACAGCTTTAAATAATGCCGTTTTGTCTAAAGAGAGCAATTTGCCCATAAGATGTTTAAGGCGCAAGCTTTGTTTTGGCGGCATTATCAAAAGATATTTGATAAATTCCCCCATG
>DAOWCC010000184.1 GCA_030639665.1 Elusimicrobiota bacterium
ATGCCTTTCTGCCTTCCGTCTCCCTGCAAGATAGCAACTCGAGAACTTGTGTCCGCAGAGGTCCTTTGAAAGCCCAGTCCACCCACCCTCTAACTATACAAGTCGGCTTCCGAACGGCCATGCTTAGCAAACACAACTGTCATCATCAGGTTTTTTTTGTTGTAAGAGGTGTCCCAACCCTACTTAAGATAAATCTGAATCACCCCCGCCTAAATAAGGAACGCTTTATTAAAAGCCGTTTACACAATTTAGTTGACACTCTCATTTTATTTCATCCAAAAGGCCGACATATAGTGTTCGTCGCGTCTATTGCCTTTGGCAAGCGCAAAGGCCTTTAATATGGGCTTATTAATGTTTTTTTCGTTTAACGGAAGAGTAATTTGACTTTTTTTAATGAGGAACTTTCTTGCATAAAGAGGAACTTTTTTAAATTCCACAATGGCTTTTTTAAACTCTTTTTTTACTAGGCAAATTCTGGCGGTATTTAAATAAACCCATAAAAATTTATTGTCCAATTCCCTCGCTTTATTTATGTCTCTTAAAGCTTTTTCGAAATTATTGAGTTTTATATTTGCTTCGGCGCGCCATATGAGCGCCTCCAAATCATCAGGGTTTATTTCCACGGCCTTGTTTAAGTTTTCCAGGGCTTTGTTTATTTTGCCGAGTTTAAATAGCGCGGCGCCGAGCCAGCAATAGGACATGCCCCGGTTTTCTTTTGTCGCTTTGGCTAAAATCGTTTTTGCTTCAATATATTTCCCGCTTAATAAAAGAAGCTCGCCGCGCCATGAGATAAGGCCGGGAGAGGGCCGTTTTTTAATGAGTTTTTGAATATTTGCCAGAGCTTTTTTAACGCTTCCCATGCCCATAAGGCATTCTGATATTTTGCCGGTTAAAGTTTCGCATTCCGGGAAAACTTTAAAGGCTTTTTGAAAGTTGGCATGAGCTTTTTTGAAATTTACCGAGTTTAAAAAAAATTGCCCCGCGTGGTATCGGGCTATGGCGTTTAATTTGGCATTGCTTGTTTTTATTTTACTTAGCATCTCGGCCGATTTTTTTGGTGAAACTTTTTTTATAAGCAAGGCTTTTAAAAATTTCAGTTCGGGCTCTCCTGGTTTTTCGCGCGAAGTGAGATTTAATTTTTTTTGCAAGAAGCGCAGATGCCGCGCGTCTATTATTTTCTCGAACGGGTTTAAACTATCGTGGATTTCCTCCGCTTTGAAAGGATAGTTTTTCATCAGTTTCAGATTAAGAATTTTCTCAAATTCCCCAAGAGCGCAGAACGCGTTAAGTGTTTGATGAGGTTTTTGTCGAGCTGTTTCGAGCGAGGAAAACTTTTTAAAAAAGAATTCCATTTTTTTTGTATTGCCGAATTGGCAATGCAATTCCGCCAAGCGATAAAAAATATCCGATACCGCGACTTTGAAGTCCAAGGCATCCATTTTACAGGAAAAAAATGTGTCCATCTTTCTTTGGAATATGACGGCTCTTATATATTGAGAAAGTTTTTTGCCTGAATTGAATTTTTTGAGTCCAAGAAGAATAGCTTTTTCCGCCAAAACAATCAGATTGTTTTTGAGGAGTATTTCAATAAGCTCTCCGTAATGACTTGGAGTCAGATTCCGGCATGAAAAAAGTTTTTCCAGTTTGTGAAGGTTTTTATTTTCCGCTAAAATTTCAGTTTTAATCATTATGGCCGGAAAAAAAACGGGACTTTGCTTTAAAGCTTTTTCAGTTGAAACCAGGGCTTTTAAAGAATGTCCGGCTCTAAAATGCTTTATGGAATTTAAAATCAGATTGTCCAAAATATTGCCTGAGTTCAAATTTCCAATTTCACAAAGAAGATTTATATATGTATCGCAAAGATCGGGTGAAGGGTCTTGTGAAAGTTTTTGTCTTAGAGATATTATGTCGCGTTTAATCATGGGGGAGAGTTATTCTATGCCAAACCCAATTTATGAAGAGCTTCAAGCGCGGGTATTATATTCTCTTCCTTTAATTCATCTTCAAGAGAGTAATATGTTTTTAGAATTTCGATGGAGCTTTTTTCTATTTTAAAACTTACAAATCCCGATTCAAAAAGGTCTTGTATGAGTTTTCTGTTTTCCACGGATGAAAGAAAAGAGATAATATTCATATCGGAAGAAGAGGATACGCGAAACATTTCATCAAATTGCATATCGCCCGTTTTAACGCTTTTTCTCAATAGTCCCAGTGTTTCGCCCCAGGAAAAGATAAAAGAATGTTTATATATCTTTACGGACAAGGGTAGTAGTGTGCGCATTTTTAGTTTTATTTTTGGCGGAGAATTTTCCCACCGGGTATCTGCTTAATTTCAAATAGCGCGCCTTTATAGTCACCTACAAATTTTATACTGAAGAAGTTGGCTACAATCCGTCCATTTAAAAAGTTTTTTAAAGTGTTAAATTCTTTTTTTGTTTTTTTTGAAAAGAATAAGGCGATTAATATAACAGCAACCACTATGAATATAAGGATAGATATATTTTCGGGATTGTTAAATAAATTCATGAGCTTTTTTTAAGATTACCCTTACCACCTGCTTGCAAAGCGTGTTTTATAATGGCGCTTACGGCGCCAAAGTAGGTGGTAGGGTTAACAAGTTTTAAAAAAATCATTGCCTTTATCATCGACAAGAATAAAAGCGGGGAAATTTTCAACTTCAATGAGCCATACAGCTTCCATACCCAATTCCTTATAATCCAAGACTTCCACTTTTTTTATGTTTTTTTCAGCCAAGAGAGCGGCGGGGCCGCCGGGGGAGCCTAAATAAAAGCCTTTATGTTTTTTGCAGGCATCGGTAACGCCTTGGCTTCTATTGCCTTTAGCTATCATTATCATGGAAGCCTTTTTATTTTGAAGAAGTCCCGTATAAGGATCCATTCTGCCAGCTGTCGTGGGGCCGAATGAGCCTGAGGGCTTATCGGATGGTTTTTTCGCGGGCCCCGCATAATAGACAGGGTGATTTTTTAAATATTCAGGCAATTGTTTTTTATTATCCAGCAGTTCCTTGAATTTCGCGTGAGCCATATCTCTGGCCACAACTATTTTGCCGGTAAGCGCGAGCATAGTTCCTATTTTATGATTTGAAAGCTCTTTCAAAATTTCTTTCATCGGTTTGTTTAAGTCTATTTTTACAGCATTGCTTTTCTTTTTCTTCTTATAACTTGCGGGAATAAGTTTTCCAGGCGCGGTCTCGAGTTTCTCAAGCCATATGCCGTTTTTATTTATCTTGCCCAAAATATTTCTGTCGGCTGAGCAGGAGACTCCCATCCCTACAGGGCATGACGCTCCGTGTCTGGGAAGCCTTATGACTTTTATGTCATGGGCAAAATATTTTCCGCCGAATTGCGCGCCATAGCCCAGTTTATAAGAAGCCTGTAAAAGCTCTTTTTCAAGTTCTTTATCTCGAAAGGCTCTGCCTCCGTCATTACCGGTTGACGGCATATTATCAAAATATCCCGCGCTTAGAAGTTTCACTGTTTTAAGGCAGCTTTCAGCTGAAGTGCCGCCCACAACAAAAGCTATATGATATGGCGGACAAGCGGCCGTGCCCAGAGATTTCATTTTTTCTATAAGAAATTTTTTAAGTTTAGAGGGGTTTAAAAGGGCTTTGGTTTCCTGATATAGCATGGTCTTGTTTGCCGAACCGCCGCCTTTTGTTATAAACAGAAATTCATATTCCATGCCTTGATTGGAATAAATATCAATTTGCGCCGGCATATTATTGCCGGAATTTTTTTCTTTATACATTGTAAGGGGGACAACTTGCGAATATCTGAGATTTTCTTTTTGATAGGTCTGCCATATCCCTTTTGAAATATGTTTTTTATCGTCAACATTTGTCCAAACTTGTTCGCCTTTTTTTGCCATTACAATAGCGGTGCCGGTGTCCTGGCAAAAGGGGAGAACAAATTTTGAAGATATCTCCGCGTTTTGAAGCATGCTTAAAGCCACAAATTTATCATTGGCTGAAGCTTTTGAATCTTTCAATATTTTTGCCACTTGTTTCTGATGAGTTTCTCTTAAAAGGAAAGATATGTCTTTGATTGCTTGGGAAGATAAATATTCAAGTCCGGCAGAGTCAATTTTCAGAATTTTTTTGCCGCCGGCATTAATAATTTTTACATATTTTTTTGAAAGCCTTCTGTATTTGGTTTTATCTTTTCCTTTTTCAAAAGGATTCTGATATTTAAAATTAGACTTTTTAGACACGGACATAATAAAACCCCCGTAGGACTAGAGATTAGAAATCAGAGAGTAGAAAGCAGGTACATAAGGAGTGTCTGCA
>DAOWCC010000043.1 GCA_030639665.1 Elusimicrobiota bacterium
TTGTTTAACATCGGTTACTTTTGAATCATCCATGATTATTGTCATGATTCAAATTATGACGCTTACGGACCAAATAATGCAATAAGCCTATTTGGGGCTCATTTATATTGGAAACACTTTTGATTTCAGGCTCATCCTGTACTGGACAAGACTATGACTTGCTTATTATGAATTAAATCTATAAAATCATATGTATGGCTTTAATGATAAAATCATTATTCGGAATGTTTTGGGTATTTTCTTCATCATTTCTTGTTTACTTGATTTATATTGTGATGCAAACCGAATCTGATCCAACTCTTAGATGGGCATGGCTGACCATGTCAATCCTTACATTCGCGGGCGCCTCATTATTAGCTTATATCGTAATAAGCGCCGGAAATGGCTCCTCCAAAGCCATACACGAGGAAACTAATGAAACAAACGAACCCGTTTCCACTAATCCCTCCGAAACCGATACGGAATAATGAATTTACTTATAAAAGGCGGGAAGGTTGTTCTCGAAAACTCCATTCAAATCGCCGATATTTTAATCAAAAATGGCCGTATAGCGGATATATTTAAAGATAAGGCAAAAATCAAAACCAATTTAAAAAACCTGAAAACTTTAGACGCAAAAGGACTTATAGTTCTTCCGGGTATTATCGACCCTCATGTACATTATAATCTTCACCTTGAAAAAGGCCAGAAGACCAGTGATGATTTTTTATCCGGCTCGGCGGCGGCACTAACGGGAGGAGTTACAACCGTTATTGATTATACCGGCCAAAAACCCGGCCAAAAACTTAAAACGGGACTCGCCGACAGACTTAAAGAAGCAAAAAATAAAATGCATACCGACTATTCTTTCCACTGCATAATTCCGTCGTGGCAAAAGCTCAAAAATCCTCAGGCTCAAATGAAAGAATTGATTAAAATGGGCGCGCCTTCATTCAAATTATTTATGGCCTATGAATCGCGAGGCTTAATGAGCGATGATGAAGCTTTATTAAACGCGTTTATCGCGGCAAAAAAAGAAAACGCTCTTATATGCCTACATGCTGAAGATGGAAAAAAGATAGACCTTTTGACAGCTAAATATATTAATAAATATCCCGCGCTTAAGGCGCATTATTTGACCCGTCCGGCGAGCACCGAATGGAAAGCCGTGCAAAAAGCTATTTTCTGGGCTAAAAAGGCGAAGGCACCTGTATATTTTGTCCATCTTTCAAGCGGGCGTTCCGCGCAAATTATAAAAAAAGAGTTAAAAAAGTTTAAAACCATATTTGGTGAAACTTGCCCGCAATATCTCACATTGGAAGCAAATAAATTAAAGAAAAAAACCGCATATCTCTTCACCTCGTGTCCGCCGATAAGAACAAAAAAAGATTCTAAAGTTCTTTGGAAAAGTTTAAAAGACGGTTCGCTTCAAGTACTGGCCACGGATAATTGCGCTTTCACTGTGGAGCAGAAAAAAACATATTCAAAAGATTTATTGAAAATGCGCATGGGCCTTCCCGGCTCGGCAACCCTGCTTCCGCTCATTTACACTTATGGCGTAAAAGGAAAAAAAATAACATTAATTCAATTATCCAAATTAATGGCATTAAATCCCGCCAAAATAATGGGGCTTTATCCTCAGAAGGGCATTATAAAAAAAGGCAGCGACGGAGATTTTGCCATTATAGACCCTAAAAAAATAAAAAAAATAGATTTCAGGAATTTAGAACATAATTGTGATTGGTCGCCTTATCAAGAAATGAAACTGTATGGTTTTCCAAAATACACCATTTTGAGAGGGGAAATAAAGGCGAAAAACGGAGAATTGATTAATCCTTTGAAACCGGCGGGCAAATTCATTAAAAGAAAAATCAGCACTCAGCTCGACAGCGAGACAGCTTGGCAGCAACCAACAAAAAAATAAAAACAGAAACATAAATTAGCCGCCGTTCCGGCGGAACTCTTTATAAAACATTACCACGAAGGCACGAAAGGCTGAAAGCACGAAGAACGAAACTATGTTTTCCGCCTAAGGCATGACATAAAGTGTCGGTAACTATGTGAACGACCGAAATATATTTTATTTTTTCGCCGTTTTTCGTGTCTTCTCAATTTTCACACTTTCGTGGTTGCTTTAAACATTGAAATTCCGTTACACCAAGCGACAAAACACAAAGAACTGTGGGTAAGATTAGAGCAGATACCGTTTACTCTAAACTTAAACACTGTTGGGTGTACGGAGTATTCCTTTGAAAGCCCAGCCCACTCTCAACTCTTAACTCTCAACTCTGAACTCTCAACTTTGTTAAAGTATTCTCGCGCCACTCGCGCGTCTTCAACTATCTGTTTCTTCAAACTTTCAGGCAAACCGAATTTTTTCTCACCGCGAATTCTTTTTAAAAATTCAATTTTCAGGGTTTTCCCATAAATATTCTTGTTAAAATCAAAAATATGAGTTTCCAGAATCAGATGTGATTTAGTCTTATCTATAGTTGGACGGTAACCTGCATTTGCCACTCCATTATAAGTTTCGCCATCCAATATTAATTTTACCGCAAAAACTCCCGGAGGAATAATTTTCAGAGCGGGAACATCTATATTTGCCGTCGGAAATCCCAATTGCCTGCCAATACGCGCGCCCTCTATTATTTTTCCCGTTATTGAATAGTTCCAACCCAAACATTTATTGGCATCCTCAATATTGCCCAAAGTTAATTGCCGTCTTATTAATGAGGAAGATATTTTATGACTTTTATAATTAACGAAAGACATATGCTTAAAATGAATTGATTTCTTTACGCACATCTTTTTCAAGAAATTTAAATTTCCTTGACGATCTTTTCCAAAAGCAAAATCATGTCCCACGCATATTCCGCTGGCATCGTAATGACCCACAATAATATTATTAAAAAAATCTTCCGCGCTCATGGCCGCCACATTGGCGTTAAAAGCTATCCTATCATATCTGTCAACTCTTATATTTTTCAATAACAAATCTCTTTCTGAGGGAAGAGTGATTAAACAATTTGAATTTTTGCCGGAGAAATAAAATCTGGGAGAAAGAGGAAAATATACCACAATACTTTTCATACCGTGTTTTAAACTCTCTTTAATGGAGGCTTTTATGATTTTCTGATGACCGAGGTGAACTCCGTCATAAGTGCCGATTGTAATATAATTTGCCATATTATTCGTATTCCAAATAAGAAGGAACTTCTCTCATTTTAGTGATTATTTGCTCATAAGAAGATTTTTTAAAAAAATCCGCGTCCAGCGCTTCATCCACGCTCCAAGAAGCGATACTCTCACGACGCAATACGGCTAAACGGCCTCCACAGCCAAGCTTAGCGCCCATTTCATGAGCAATGGAGCGAATATAAGTTCCCGAAGAACATTCAATTTTAAAATGCAGAAAAGGCTTTTTGTAAGAGTATTTCAGCCACTTAACATTAACTTGTCTTTTTATTGCAGGTATAGCCATATTTCTGCGCGCGAGTTTATAAAGCCGTTTTCCCTTATATTTGATAGCTGAAAAAGGGGGAACGCTCTGCGCTATTTTACCCGTCATAAAAGCAACAACCTGCTTTATGGAAGCGGAAGTGAAATCACACACTTTACTTTCCTTTAAAATTCGACCATCCGCGTCCCATGTATCCGTTTCAATGCCAAACTCTATAACGCCGCTATAAACTTTATTGCAATTTTGAACTTTTGACTGGGATTTGGCGGCCGAACCTACCAAAAGAACCAGTAAACCCGTTGCCATCGGATCAAGAGTTCCGCTATGTCCGATTCTTTTTATATTAAGTTTTTCTCTAAAAAGCTTAACAACGCCGTGAGAAGTTATCTGGGAGGGTTTATCAAATAGAAAAATGCCTGATACATCCAGCGCGGTTTTTTTCATAATAACAATCAAATTCCAAATCTTAAATTACAAATAAATTCCAAAACACAAAAACCAATAAAAGCAAAACATATACACCGCAGAATAAAACAACAGTTATAAAGAACTTACTTTTTTAAAATTTTTGACACTTCTTTTCTTATTTTTTTTTCAATCGAGTCTAAAGAAAGGTTTGATTTACACCCCGCGGCATGCTTATGTCCGCCGCCGCCAAATTTTTTGGCCAAAGCGCTTACATCAATATTTCCTTTTGAACGAAAGGTAATGGTAACTCTATTCGCTTCCTGCCTGAATAATACGGAAATTTTAACGCCCGGAACCATCATTCCGTGATTGATAATACTTTCAGTATGCTCTGAGGTAGTATTTGTTTCCTTAAAATCAGCGTTGGTAAGCCTTAAGAAAGCTGCTTTATCTGAAAAAGCCAGTTCCATGCTTAAAAGCGCTTTCCCCAAAATTTTAAGGGCGCGAAAAGCCCGCGAGGAAAAAAGCAAATCGTTAATTCTTGAAAAATCAAAGCCTGTTTGAAGAAGCCTTGCCGCTATTTCAAGGGTTCTGGGATTGGTGGCGGGATAATGAAAGCGGCCCGTATCCGTCACTATTCCCGTATAAAGACAAATAGCCTCGCTTTTGGTTATTTTCACCTTCATATTATAAAAGAGCCGATAAATTATTTCAGCCGTAGAGGCGGAAGCATTATCAATTATATTTATGTCACCGAAATTTTGGGAAGTTTTATGATGATCTATATTAACAAGGACTTTAACTTTTTTATCCATATTCTTGAGATCTCCCGCTCTTTTGGGAGTGCTGCTTTCAAGAAGTATCATCACATCATAGGCCGACTTGGGAATCTTGGCAATTTTAATGGTTTTTACTTTCGGCAAAAATCTGAGATTTTCAGGGATAGGGTCATTTGAAAACATATAAACTTTTTTACCCATTCTCTTAAGAACGGATGAAAAAGCGAGCATGGAACCCAGCGTATCTCCATCGGGATTGATATGGCCCGCGAGAAAAAAACTTTTATGTTTGTGGATTAAATTTCGGATTTTTCTAAGTTCTTTTTCCATGATATTTACCCCGTTTAGAAATTCCAATGGGTAAGGGCTTGGAAAAGAATTACCTTATCATTTGGAAGCTCAGCTTTAAGTTGAGTTCAAGGCGCGATGAAAGAGAAGGCTTTACGCCTGTGAATGAAGAGCAACGAAGAAATCAATAAAAGATGCGCTTCTCCATAAGGAGCTGGCTAATTTCCGGCTCCAACTGCGTTACTCATCACTCACAGACCGCAAGAGTATACTCGCTCTTCGTTCCTTGTTTCGCTCAGAAATTAGCTAGCCAAATGGCAAGTTAATTCTTTTCCAAGCCCTAATGCTAATTTAAAAATCTTCTACTGAATCTTCCGTTAAATTTGAGATTTCTAACGGGGATTATTCTTTGCTGTCTTCATCATGCAATGCGCTGAAAAGCTTTTCTATTTTAGAAGCCTCGTCGGGGGTGAAATCAAACTTAAAATTTATATTTGGAATCACTTTTAATCTGAGACGCTTTTTCAAAGTTTGTCTTATGCCCCAAGTCGCTTTTTCCAATATTTTATGGCTTTTAATCCTATCATTTTCGCTTCCCAAAACGGAAAAGTAAACATCAATATCCTTTATATCGCTGGTAAGCCTTACTCCGGTCAAAGTCAATATGCCATAAGAATTAAGACCGTTTACATTCTTCAAAGCGGAACTTATTTCCCTAAAGAAAAGCTCGCTTAACCTGTCATGCCGTCTACCCATTAGTTAAGCGCCTTACCCTTTCTTCTTTGATTATGGCTTCGATAAAATCTCCAACGGCAAAATCCTTGCAGCCTTCCGTTAATATTCCGCACTCGATATTCTTATCGACTTCTTTAACATCGTCTTTAACTCTTTTAAGTCCGGATATTTTTCCTTTACTTACCACTTCTCCGTCCCTTAAAAGACGCATTTCTTGATTCCTTTTTATCTTGCCTTCTCTTACAATACTGCCGGCAATTCTTCCCGAACTCAAGTCAAAGATTTGAAGAATCTCAGCCTTACCCGTAACAACTTCCACTATTTCAGGCTCTAACAAACCGCTCATTGAAGCGGTTACATCTTCAAGAAGTTCATAGATAATCTTATAGGTGCGAATTTCAATGCCTTCCACCTTTGCTTTTTCAATAATCTGACTATCCGCTTTAACATGGAAGCCCATAATTATGGCATTACTCGCTTTCGCCAGCAAAAGATCGGATTCAACTATGTGGCCTATGCCGGAATGGAGTATATGTATGGCAACTTCGGGAGTGCTCAATCGTTCAAGAGAATCCTTAATGGCCTGCATTGAGCCAAACATATCCGTCTTTAGAACAATATTCAGCGTCTTAAGCAAGTGCTGTTCAACTTGGGATTTCAGCGATAATAAACTGACATGTTTTTGATGAATAAAAGACTCTTCTTTCTTTATTTGTTTTCTCTTCTCGGAAATTCTGCGAGCATCCTTTTCGCTCTCCATTACCGTAAGCATGTCTCCTGCATGAGGCAAATGACCTGTAATACCCAAAATCTCACAAGGATAACTTGGGGTTGTAGAGTTCAGAATTTTACTATTATCATCCTTCATCGCCCTTATTTTGCCATAGGTCGTACCCACAATAAAAGCATCGCCCGGTTTAATCGTACCGCCAATATTTACTATTGTAGCGAGATTTCCTCTTTTAGGGTCAAGCTTAGTCTCAATTACGATAGCTTTACCGGCTTTATTGGGATTTCCTTTCAATTCCATCATTTCACTCTGCAGTATAACCATATCCAGCAGCTTATCCAAATTAAGTTTCTTTTTAGCCGATATTTCAACCATTATGGTTTTACCGCCCCAGTCTTCTGGAATCAATTCGTAACTTGAAAGTTCCTGAATAATTTTCTTGGGATCGGAGGTGGGAAGATCGACTTTATTTATCGCGACTATTATCGGAACTCCCGCGGCTTTGGCGTGATTTATGGCCTCAACCGTCTGCGGCTTAACGCCATCGGCGGCTGAAACGACCAAAATAACAATATCCGTAACTTTAACTCCATGAGCTCTCATAGCGGTAAAAGCCTCGTGACCGGGAGTATCTAGAAATGAAATCATTCCCTTGGGAGTTTTCACCATGTAGGCTCCGATATGCTGAGTAATGGCTCCCGATTCCGTAGCTACAATATCTGATTGCCTTAAAGAGTCAAGAAGCGTGGTTTTACCATGATCAACATGGCCCATTATGGTTACAATGGGAGGCCGTTTTTGCATATCTTTAGGATCGTCTTCTTTCTCCTCTTCTTCGTCATCCTTATCTTCAAAAATGGGTATTATGTTTAAATCAAAACCATATTCCGCGGCCAATAATTCGGCTACATCAGAATCAAGCCTTTGGTTTATACTGGCAAAAATTCCCATTTGCATAAGTTTCTTTATTAAATCAACGCTTTTAATGTTCATTTTTTCGGCCAATTCTCTAACTGTAATTTGAGCTGAAATTTCAATTTTATTGGCTAAATCCGCCGCATCTTCCGGCATTTCCTGAACTTCGGGACCCTTTGTTTCAGACGGAACTATCTGAAGAGTTTTCGGATGCTTGGCTTTTGGAGTTCTGGGTTTTTTATGGGCGGGCCTGGAACCTTTTTTTGGCGGTTCAAAAAAAGTTTCTTTTTTCTCTTCCACAGGTTTGACTTTCTTATCTTCTTGTTTTAAGGGAACCTTATCTTCTATCTTTTCCGCCGGTTTTTCAATCAAAGCTTCTTTTTTAGAAGGTTCTTCAACAACTTTCGGCGCCTTAGCTTTAGGCGGCGCGGGGGAAACTTCAGCATTCTTAGCGGCTTCAGCGGCAATTTTTTCCGCTATTTTCGCGGCTTCCGCGGCTTTTTTTGCAAGTAATTCATCTTGAATGGCTTTTTCTTCGGCGGCTTTTTCATCAATTTTAGTCTGCAAAGATTCGCTTCTGGATAAGACAAAACCGGGTCTTTTCCTCGCGCTTCTCGGAGGGGGCAAAGGGCTCGGCTCAGCTTTTTTCACCGAAGTTTTTTTTACCGCAGGTTTGGTTACCTTGGCTTTTTTTACCACAGGCTTCTTCGCCGCAGTTTTTTTAATTGCGGGTTTTTTAGAAGTTTTAACAACGGTTTTTTTCGCAGATGCCGTCTTTTTTACTTCGATCTTTTCATCAGTTGTTTTTGTGTCATTCTTTTTTTGAGCCATTTTCAACCTCTTTTAAATTTTCCTTTACATATTTTTTCGCGCCTTCTATAATTTTTTGGGCCGTTTTTTCGCCTATCCCCTGAAAAGAAGAAAGGTCTTCAGCCGTAAATCCGGCTAACTTCTTTATATCGGTAATACCCATTTTAACGAGAGTATCCGCCGCTTTCGGGCCCAAACCTTCAACTTTTGTTAAATCTCCTACGGCAAGTTCGGTATTTTCCTTAGCTTCTTGCTGTTTTTGACCTTCGGATTTAACTTCTAGATTCCAGCCTGTCAATCTCGAAACAAGTCTTATATTATTGCCGTCTTTACCTATCGATAAAGCCAACTGATCGTCGGGAACGATAACGGTCGCCCTCTTCTCTTCTTTGCTTTCCACTCTCACGGAAACAACGGTCGCGGGAGCAAAAGATCTCATAATCATTTGCTGAGTATCATCGGTGTGCGGAATTAAATCAATTCTTTCTCCGCTAAGTTCATTCATAATCATGCGTATTCTCGAACCTCTCATTCCCACGCAAGCTCCAACGGGATCCACTTTAATGGAATTGCTTCTTACAACCACTTTTGCTCTAAAACCGGGTTCGCGCACAATCTGAACTATCTCAATAATTTTTTCAGCTATCTCGGGAACTTCAGCCTCAAATAAGCCCTTCAAAAATAAATTTGAAGACCTGGATAAAATAATCTGCAAACCTCTGTTCTCTTTCTCAACTTGATGAATGATAGCTCTGATTCTCTCATTGGGTGAATAATGCTCTTTTCTCATCTGCTCGCGATAAGGCATAACGCCTTCAGCTCTGCCCAAATCAACAAAAACATCTCTTCCAACTATGTGATGAACAAGCCCCGTGACTATTTCGCCTTCTCTGGGTTTGAACTCCTCATAAAGCACTGATTTTTCTATTTCTCTTATTTTTTGGATAAGCACCTGTTTGGCGGTTTGAGCGGCTATTCTTGAAAAATCTTTAATGTCTACCGGAATTTCAATCTCTTCTCCCATTTTAACATCGGAATAAATCTTCTCAGCTTCCGCGAGAGTTATTTCCAAATCAGAAGTATTAACTTCCTCAACTATGGTTTTAACCAGATAACCCATCATCTCGCCGGATTCAGGATCAATACCGGCCACAATTTGCGCCGTTTTACCAAAATATTTACGCAAGGCGGATACCAAAGCGTCCGAAACAGTTTGAAGAATTTCTTCTTTTTTTATTCCTTTTTCTCTTTCCAATTGCTCTAAAGCGAGCATCAAATCACTTTGTCCTTTCATATTAAAAACCTCTCGTATTTTTTAAGATATGCCTTCGGCAGGCTCAATCCTGACTTCGGAGATATCTTCCATTTTAAATTTAAGCTCATTCGACAAAACTACGCTTCCGTCTTCAAAACCTTTAAGCACCTCGTGATAAACACGGGATCCTTTGTACGGACTTTTAAGTTTTACTTTAACTTTCTTTCCGGCAAACTTAATAAAGTCTTTTTCTTTCTTAATCACTCTATCCAAACCCGGAGAAGAAATCTCCAAAATATAGGAATCACCGACTAAATCACTTTCGTCAAAATAAGAGCCTATTTTATTGCTCCAATGGCCACATTCATCCAATGTAATGTCCGTCTCGCCCTTTTTATCCATGAATACTTGCAAGAGAGTTTTATTATTAGCTCTTCCAAATTTCAAATCTATCAATTCATAGTCTTCTTTTTCCAGAAGACTTTCAATTTCCGCGTTTACTCTATCCTTATCCACAATAATCTCCAATAAGCAAAAACTTAATTTTAATAGAAAAAAAAGCAGCTCCAACTGAAAGCTACTTCACTAGATACTAGCATTTTGCAGGGGGCAAGGCAAACGGAAGGTTGCCCTATTCAAAGGGCAACAGACTGCAGGCTACAGGTCTCAGGTCACAGATAACGAACAAGAAAATAAAAAGGCAAAATCCTTCGCTTAAAATTCCATCCCCGCTATTGCCATTCCTCTATACTTCCACGCATCCATTCTTCTATAGTTTCTTTGCGAAACCTTCAAAAGCCTTTATAAAAGGCTCGGCAGGCGCGCTTAAAACTCCCGCTCCCACTTGTCCTATACCCGGTTTTTTATGAGCCACGCCCGTATCTATAAACGGCAGTATTCCTTTTTCCGCCACTTTAATTATATCAATGCCGGTCGGCGAACCGCGAAAATCCAAATAAGGGATTTGATATATATTGTTTTCGCCTATGGTTATTTCATACATTTTCAATGTATAAGTTAAAGCGTCAGCCGCCTTTCCGCCCACAAATTGCACTATGGCGGGAGATGCCGCTATGGCGAAACCGCCAAAGCCGTTTGTTTCCGTAATGGAACTATCGCCGATATCGGGATTGGCGTCAGCTTTGGAAAATCCCGGAAAATATAAAGCGTCAGGCACGGGAGCTGCGCCGGTAAACCACTTATCTCCGGTTCCTGAAAGCTGAACGCCGAACTCAGTGCCGTTTCTGGCCATTACAACCGCCAAGCTTGAATCTTTAATATTTCTTCCGGCATCTAAAGAAGCCTTGGCCAAAGCCATTGATAAATTCAAGAAAAAATGGTCATTGCCATTAATAAAATCCAAAACCTCCGCCGCTATTTGATTATCTTGAGCGGTTTTAATTATTCTCGGAGCAATAATCCTGTAAAAGAGGGAAGTGGCGGCTCTGTTTCTATTATGAACCTCATCGCCCATATGCAAAGCCTGCGCCGCGATAGCCTTAAGGTCTATTTTGCCGAATTCTTTTACGGCATCTCTTAATGCGGGATAAAGAACGGTTTCCATCCATTTCAATCTTTCTATTACATCACTGCTATAAGCCCCATATCTTAAAACCTTTCCAAGCCCTTCATTCATGGTCGCATAAGCCTTATTGCCGTATTTGTCATTCTTAATAATAAAAACAGGCATTGAAGAGGAAATTATACCCGCCATCGGACCGACTGCGGAATATTCATGGCAAGGAGCATATTTAATTTTTCCGGAAGCCGCCAATTTTTCAGCTTCTTTATAATTTTTGGCCTTGCCTTCATACATTAAAGCGCAAATAATTCCGCCGCGCATTGGGCCGCACATATCCTTCCATTTTATCGGAGGCCCTGAGTGAAGGATTAAATCTTTTTTCATTCCGGGAATAACATTTATCGCTATATCAAGTCCCGTTAAAACCGGTTTCGCGCTCAAAACTTTGGCAAGAGCTTTTTTATTAGCTTTATCTATTTTGGCGGAATTTTTCTTAACTTTTTCCAGCAGTTTTTGATCACTGATTAAAGGCGGTTTGAATTCAGTATTAACGGCTTCAATACCTCCGTCGGTCAATCCTTTCATAAAAGATTCAAGTCCTATATTTACCACTTTAAGTTTTTCCGTAAAAAGTTTATTCATAAATACTCCCCATTAGAAATAGTCCCACAAGGGACTTATATTATTTCAATTCTACTGCAAATCTTAAGTTTTTTCATTTCCACATCCTTTATGAAACCTTCACCCGTGTATTTCTAACGGGGCAAGCCTCCATAAAATTATGTCACCAGTACCCAGTTTCCAGTCACCGGTAAAAAACAGTCACCAGTTGCAAATTTTAAGTTTGCTTCTTATTTTTTCTTCTTCCTGTTACCTGAGAAATCTTGCGACATACATGTCTCAAGATTTCCCCGGCCAGTCTTGAAGCTGAAGCGTTTGAATCCACCACCACCACACCCGCTTTTATTAAAGCGTTCACTACCTTGGAACGCGTCTGAGGGTCCGTTTCAGTTCCGGTGACGGACGCTATAATTGATAGTTTTCTATTGTTTTTGAAAGCCTGATTTATGGCTGGCATTATATCTTCAATGGGCTTCATATTAGAACCATAACCCAAAACCATATCCAAAAGCATAACGGCAATATCGGCCTTTTTGGATTCAGAGATTATAAGTTTATTTCTCAAAGAAAAATCTATCATGGGATGAGGCCTGCCGACGGTAAACTCGTCTTCTCCCAAATCAATTATGGAATTTTCTTTCAAACTGAGAGAATTTTTTAACTTATATTTTTTATCAAGCGGAACATTACTCCATGTATGGCCGATAATATCTTTTAAAACAATCTGCGACTCACTTACAAAAGTTCCGCCGGTAAAAAGCCCTCTCAAATATTTTTGTTTGGAACTTTTATTTTTAGCATGTTCAATGGCGATTTTCTCCAGTTCAATATTTATATCAAAAATTTTAACCTTAGCTTGATGAGGCTTGCCTTCTTTGGCTATATAAACAGCTTTAAGCGCGGCTTCCTGCAGAGTCTTGGCCAAATAGAAATTATCCTTTAATTTCATCTTTAAACTGCCGCCAAGAAAAACAGCCGCTATGGGTTTTTTAATATTTTTTGCGGCTTTTATAATTTTCTTCATGACCGAAGGATGTGGGGGCTTTGAAACCAATAAGATAACATCCGTCTTATCATCTTTTTCCAAATCCTTTAAAGCCGCCAAAAACGAAATGGCGCCGACTTCTTTTTTCACATCCCTTGAGCCCGTTCCTATTCCTTGCGAAATACCGCCGCCTTCATTTGAAATTATGCATGATACTTCCTGCAAACCGGTCCCCGATGCCGCGACTATGCCGATATTGCCTCTTTTAACGGAATTCGCAAAGGCCAAAGGAGCGCCGTTTATAATAGCGGTGCCGCAATCGGGCCCCATCACAAGTAAATTTTTCTTTAAGGCTTTTTTCTTGAGGGCTATTTCAGCTTCAAGCGATATATTATCTGAAAAAAGCATGACATTTAAATCTTTATCCAAACATCTCTCAGCCAAAGAACCGGCATATTTTCCAGCGACAGATATTAAAGCCATATTGGCGCCTTCAAGCATTTCCACAGCATTATCCAAGCTTTGAGCATTTTTTCCCTTTGAGGAAGAAGCAACAGTTTTTCTTTTTTCTTTTAAAATCTCATCAGCTCTTTTAAATCCCTTTGACAAAATAGCGGCATTATCCGCCTTAACGATTATAACCAAATCATTATCCGAAGCTTTATCTAAATCCTGAGTATAAAGGCCGGAAGTTTTTACTATGGATTTATTTTCCGCGGTCGCCATTACGACAGCCGAATCCATTATGCCTTTCATGGAAGATAATTCTTTCGCCACCTGCATTAAAGTCACCGAATCATAATACATCCCGCCTTTTATTAAAGTATTAATCTTCATTTAAGCCTCCATAAATTCCTAAAATCATTCCTGTTAAA
>DAOWCC010000044.1 GCA_030639665.1 Elusimicrobiota bacterium
ATAGAAGTAAGAGAGTAAAAAAGAGCGGCGCTTTCAACTTCCACTTTGCGTTTGGAAATTCTTTCCCCCTCGCAGGATATGCGCCTTAGAGCGAATGATTGGATAAGCGTTTATGCTTTGGCTACCCCTTATAAAAAGGCGGTTTTTTCAATAAAGGGTTTGATAAATAATTCCCGGATGGATGAATTGCCTGAAGGTTCGGGCCGGTATTACGGTTCTTACTATATCAAGAGCGACGATGAAATAAAAGACAGGAAGGTAAAAGTCAAAATAAGCGGCGGAAAAGTTAAAGGGACAAAACAATTGTATTCGGACGGAAGCATAACAATTAACAGTGATATTGAGTTGGTTACGGTTTCCACCGATACGGCCGTTCTTAAAAACGGGATTAGAGGCGGATATATGATGTTTCCTCCCATGGGCGTAAGAATGATGTCGGATGGGAAAATAGGATCAATGTATAGGATAAAACTTTCAGATTGTGATTCGGCTTGGATTCATGAATCCAAGATTTCAGTAGCGTCCAAGAATGTTCGTCCTCCCGATACTGAAACAGGAGTCATAAAACTTTCAAAAACAGATAATGGTAGTATGGCCAGAATATCTATGTATGATAGAGTTCCCTATGTGGCGGTTGAGGGTGAAAAATCTCTAACGGTAAAGCTTTATTATACCCGCTTTCATTCAAACTGGGTTATTTATGATTCCTCGGATACTTTTACCAAAAATGTAAATTTCAGGCAGGCGGGAACCAATGTTGCCGAGATAAATTTTGAGTTTAATAAGAACATATGGGGCTATGATATCTACTATTCAACAAGAAACGCGCTTATTGTTGAATTTAAAGAGCCGCCGTCCATTTCGCGCAAATGGCCAAAACCTCTTAAAGGTTTGAATATTGTGATTGACCCCGGACATTCAGCCAAGAGAGAGCCTCCTTATGACGGGGCGATAGGCCCGATGGGCGTATTTGAGTATGAAGCGAATCTCTGGCTATCTGAAGTTTTAAAAAAGGATTTTGAGAAACTGGGCGCCAATATTACTATGACGCGTATTGGCGATGAAGATGTTCCCTTAAGGGAAAGGCCGAAAATTGCCAAAAAAGCAAAGGGCGATATTTTTATAAGCGTTCATTATAACGCTATCGGCGATGGGAAAGATCCTTTTGCCCGGCCTCGCGGATATTCTCTTTATTATTATCACCGCCATAGCGCCGAGTTTGCCAGGTCAGTTCATGAATCATATATTAAAAATATAAAATTGCCCGATGAAGGCGTTCGTTACGGCGATTATCATGTTATAAGAATGACTTATATGCCGGCTATTTTGCTTGAAAGCGCTTATATGATTTATCCCGAGCAGGAAGAGATGTCTTGCAGCCCGAGTTTTAGGGAAAAACTTTCAAGGACCATTGTGAAAGGCGCGTTGGATTTTTTTGATGTTCCAAAGAAACCGAAATGGAAAAAGAAAAGCGGTAAAAAGAAGAAAAGAAGGGGGAAAAAAAGATGAACGAGCATTATTTAAAATGCCAAAGCGCCATCAATGAATTTTTGGCAAAGAAGTTTCAAACTGAAGAGGAGATATGGGATTTTTTTATAAGAAACAGTTCTTCGCTTTTAGGCAGTATAGTGGCTACTTTCTTTGAAGCGGATGAGAAAAAAAGAACACTTTTAATAAAGAACTCTATCGGACCGGTGGGAGAAGATATAAAAGGAATAAGTTTCGGCTATGAAGGCATAGTGGGCTGGTGCGCGGACACTAAGAATCCCATTATTGTAAATGATGTTGAAACCGATAACCGCTTTTCCAAAAAAATGGATTTTAGCAGCGGTTTTAAAACTAAAAATATCTTGGCCGTTCCCTGCGTGGTAGATAATGAATTATTGGGAATTATAGAGTTTGTGAATTCTCTTAATGGCGAATTTAGCGAAACCGATCTTGCTCTCGCGACTACATTGGCTTCTTTTGTCTCGCAGAAGGTTTATATAGCAAGACTTAGAGGAACGATAAATAAGATTAATCTTAAAGGTGAAAGCACCATAAACAATCTTTCCGGAGGTTTTATCGGTGTGGATCTTGATAAAAAAATTATTTTCTTTAATCCCAAAGCTCAAGAAATATTTGAAGTGGGGGATGAATATTTAAACAAAAATATCATGGACTTAATGGAATTATGCCCGGAAATAGTCAATGTTATAGGCGATGTTCTTAAGCAGGATAAAATAGTCCGGCGTCAGGATTTTAAAGTGTCAATTAATGGCAAAGATAAAATTATAGGCTATAGTTCAATGAACATTAAAGGTGTTGAAGGCGAGAATATGGGCGCCGGCATGATATTTCAGGATATAACCCATTTATAGAATAGTGATATGATAATAAAAGAAATTGACCAAAATAAGGGGAAGATTTGCGAAGATATTCTTCGGTCATTAAAAGATTGGTTTGGTATTGAGGAAGCAACGAAGGCGTATATTAAAGGCGTTGAGGACACTCTTTTTCTTATTGCCTGCGACAATGAAAAGCCGGTTGGATTTATTTCACTTAAGAAGCATTATTCTTTTTCTTATGAAATTTATGTAATGGGAATTTACAAGGAATATCATAATAGGGGAATCGGAAGCCGACTGGTGAAACAAGCCGAAAGATTGCTTAAAGAAAAAGGGGCGAAGTTTCTTCAAGTGAAAACTCTTTCTGAAAGCAGGCCCAACAAGTTTTATGATAAAACAAGAACCTTTTATCTAAAAAATAGCTTTACTCCGTTAGAGGAATTTAAAACATTATGGGATGAATTCAATCCCTGCCTTTTATTAGTCAAGAATTTATAGTTTTTCGCGAGAGTGAGTGTCTTGAGTTTTAAGAGTCCAAGTTTTTTTGGCATAGTTTATTTAGAGGGCAGTTTGGGCAATCGGGTTTTCTGGCATTGCATGTTTTTCTGCCATGATGTATTAAAGCGTTTGGCAGCCATATCCAATCTTTCTTATCTATAATTTCCATCAAATCCCGCTCTATCTTCAGCGGATTTGTGTTTTTAGTAAAGCCCAATCTGAAAGAAAGTCTTTTTACATGCGTGTCCACTACAATGCCTTCGCTTTTTCCATAACCATGGCCCAAAACCACATTAGCGGTTTTTCTGGCTACGCCTCTCAGGGATAATAATTCAATCATTGTTTTTGGAACTTTTCCGTCAAATTTTACGGTTATGGTTTTTGCCGTTTCTTTTAAAGATAAGGCTTTACTTTTATAAAAGCCCGTGGAGCGAATAATTTTTTCAATATCATTTAGATTCGCTTTTGCCAAAGTGGCGGGGTTTTTATATTTTTTAAATAATACGGGAGTTACCATATTAACCCTCGCGTCCGTGCATTGCGCCGATAATATAACGGATATTAAAAGTTCAAAGACATTTGAATATATGAGCGCGGGGGGAACTTTAGGATATTCTTTTTTAAGAATTTTAATTATAGGAGAAATATTTTTCATAGAGAGTTCAGAGTTTGAAGTTTAGAGAATAAACATAAATAAGAAATCCGACTTATTTGGAATTTCCATATTATTTGGCCGTCAAGCCGTTTGGCTGTCTGGCTGCCAAGCTGTAGCGCAGTCGCGCTACTTACTTATCGGATAAAAATAAATGCCCATAAAAACGGCATTATCGTAAAATCCTTTAATGCAATCGCTCATAGCCAAAAGGCCTTGCGGGTGAATAGTATAAATCTGAATGGTTTCTTCATAAGCCAATTTTTGAATTTTCTTATAAAGTTGTTTTCTCTTAAGTCCTGATGTTTGTGAAACGGCAAGGTCTATAAGCTTATCCATTTCAGGATTTGAATAATTTTGAGCTATCGCGTAACGGCCCTTGGAATGATAAAAAGGGAAAATAAAATTATGCGGATCGGGATAATCTCCCGTCCAGCCCCGGGTGAAAAGAGGCATTTTTTTGTTTTGGGTTTTTTCAAGATAACTGGGCCAGTCCACGCCTCTTATATCTATTTTAAATTTAGGGTTTATGCTTTCTATATTTCTTTTAAGCACCTGGCAGGCAAGCTGGCGGACTTCGCTGCCGGTATTAAATGTTAAAGTGAATTTAAAACCCTTTTTCCAAAGCATGCCGTTATAGGCTTTTTTAAAATATTCGGCGGCTTTGGCTTTATTAAATGAATGCCCCTGAGTATTCGGGCTATAGCCGAGCAGTCCGGGAGGAATGGAGCCTTTGGCGAGAGCTGCTTTGCCTTTCATGCCATCGGAGAGAAAACCGGGATAATCAAAGGAAAGAGCGAAAGCTTTTCTGATATCCTTATTGCCAAAGAAAGTCGGCGGTATGCCTTTACCGTCCAGTTTGCCCGAGCCTATGTCGGGATTGGCCAAAGGATTTACTTTAAAGGTAAAAAAGAATACGGGATCAGTCAAAAGTCTCGGCAGATTATCTTCAACTTTAACTCCCTTAAGGCCTCTGACCTGAATTTCAAAAGTTCTGGGAACATCTATTATGTCCGCGTCTCCCGCTTCAAGCATAAGGCGTCTTGTGCCGAATTCTGGGACGGTTTTCATTACCAGCATTTTAATCGCGGCGGGTTTTTTCCGGTAATTTTTGAAACTTGAAAACATAATTTGTTTGGAATTTAAGTTCCATCGTTTAAACTCAAACGGCCCGGTGCCGTTCATGTTTTTTGATAAGAAGGAGTTTTCTTTAGGGCGGTTATTATATTTGGCAAGAGTTTCATACGCGCCGTTCCACTCTCCGTTTTCAACGCACCATTGCTTATTCATAATATATGACCAGCGCGCGATTATTGACAAAAAAGGGGCAAACGGGCGTTTAAGTTTTACTATAACGGCATCGTCTTTAACTTTAACGGCGTTTTCAATTTCTTTTTTGGAAAGCAGCAGTTTGCCTTTGGAATCTCTTGTAGAGGCAAGGCCAAAGACCGGTTCAAGCATTAAAGACGCGGGGCCTCCCGACGGGTCGGTAAGCATAAATCTTAACAGTGAATATTTAACATCCTCAGGCTTTAAAATGTTTCCGTTATGAAATTTAACATTCTTTCTTATGGGAAAAGTATAGGTTAGCCCGTCTTTTGATATAAGGCCGTTTTTTACGGAAGGAATTTTATTTGCCAAGGCCGGTTCATATTCGCTAAGCGAACTGCCTTTAAACATTAATAAGGTTTCATAAACATTGAGCATCATACCCTGAGTTACGGCATCATAAGGATAAACGGGATCCAATGTTGTTATTTCGCCGATATGCGCGTAAAAAAGCTTAGTTGGATTTTTTACCGAGGTGCAAGAATTTATTGATATTGCCGCCAATAATAAAAATATAATTTTTTTCATATCTTTGCTCCGTATCACCGTATTTATATATTCTTGTATTTCCGCTGTTTGTTGCTTTTTTTAAAACTTTATTTTTTCAAGGCTGATTTGAATCTCTTTACCTTTGGTATTATCGAAAGCTTCAATAAAGAGTTTCTCATCTTTTCGAATAAATCCGTATATTTCGCCGATATTAAAGCCAGATTTTGAAAAATCGGCTTCTTTTTTTAAAGCGGAATTAAAAAGAATATAATGGGTTTCAACGCGCCCTTGAGCGATCGCCGGCATTACCATCAATATTGCCAAATCGCCTTCCGTTTCAAATATTTGAAAAATCATGTCACTGCTTTTTAATAAAAGTTTTTTTTCGCCTTGTTTTTCCAGCCACAATTCTTGTTCATTTTCGCTTAAAAATAATTTACTCGGGCTGTCATTAAAAAAAGAAATTTCAGACAAACAGGTGTCATTTCCCTTTCTGCCTTTATAGACGGAAAGAATTTTTATTTGAATGGCCGTGGTTTTATTGTTCTTTATTAAATTTTTCCATTGCTTGGGAAAATAAATTTGTTGAGGAGAATCGGAATCTTTCAATTGGCGTTTATAAGGCGGGGATATTTTTTTTGCTTTCATCGGAGTATATAATTCGGTGATTTTGCCCTTTTTAGGGTGAGTTAATTTATAAAGAGTAATCTGAATATTTTTTACTCTGTTGTTTTTTTTGAACATCCTTTCAGATTTGGCATAACCGTTTATTATGGAAATTCCCAGAGCATTGGACGGGGTGTCCAAATAAATATATTCTTTTACGCCCGGACCTTTCACTCCCTCCGCCCAGCAAGTATTTTTATCGCGGTCAAAAAGATTTTGCGCGCCGTATTTTCCAAACGCGTTTGCGGCGGGTTTATCCAATTCACTGCTTGAATAATAAAGACGGCCCAAGCTGTCGGTAAAGTTTATTGTCTGTGATGGTTTTAATGAAGAATATAAATTTGTAAATCTTGGGAATAAATTAATAAGAATGAGCGCGCTTGGCAAAATAATTAGAAAGGCAAGTTCTTTTTTTCTTGTTATTTCGCCGTCTAGGATTTTTTTTAGCCTTTTGTTGTAAATTATTCCCGTTATGACGGAGCCCGTAATCGCGCCTATGGGCATAATCAAGAGTATGGCCACCATTAGTTTCATGCCTTCAAAATAATTAAATTTGAAGGAAAGGATGATTACCGCAAATAGTCCGATGAGAGCGCCTAAAAAGAAGCCTCCCACTATGCCCAATAAAAGGGTAATGATTTTAATTGTTTTATTGTTCATAATGCCGATTTTTTGTGTTTCTGATATCTTGCTTTTATTTTTTTATTATTCTTCTGAAATAAATTTTTGAGCCATCGATCGCTTGGCTGTTTTTAATATCAGATAAGTTTTTTCCGAATTTTTCTTTAAAACTTATTTCTCTAATGGAATTTGTCTCGCGGGTGGCTTCAATCAAAGACTCTTTACCTGAATAAATCATGACATGGTCTATTTCTTTTTTATTGCCGGGCAGTGAGGAAAATATAAGGTCGGCGGGTTTAAGATTTTCTTTTTTTACCGCTTTGGCGAATGTAAATTGATCGTGGGCGTTTCTTGGCAAATCCATTCCAAATACTCTGTAAGAGAGATTAACAAGACCGGAGCAATCCGTTTCAAAGCCCGAACGGCCGCCCCAAGAATATTTATCGCCAAGAAATTGTCTTGCTGTTTTAAGCAGTTTTTGCCGCATAGCGGCGGGTTTTAAATCTTTAATCTCTTTTTTTAGCGCTATATCTTCTTTTTTTAAGGTAATTATTTCTCCGCTTGATATGGCGGCATTGATTGTTTTGCCTTCGCCATGTGAAATGAATTTTAGCTTTGTTCCGATGGAAACTTCTTTTTTATTTTTAGAATTTAAAGTTTCGGCTCTTTTGCTTTTTACTATCATATCCGTATCGCTTATGTTTTGGGCCGCCAGGCAGTTTATATCAAGCCAGCCGGAATAAAAGTCAAAATCATCGTTTTTTTTGCCACTGTTTCGTTGGGCACTCCGGTTTGTTTGGAGGGTAGCGGATTTCGCGCGCGTTTGCTCAATGGTTTTAACTTTTGCCCAATCCTTTTTAAATTCAAGAATTCTTATTTTTTCACCGGCTATAACTTGCGTTTCAAAATTTTCATCAAATTCATTAGCGGTTTGAGGCGAAAAAGGTTTTGCCATTACATTACAGTAAGATTTGCCTATGACGGCGCGTTCGGGAAGTTTTGGGTTAATTATATAGGCGGTGCCGAATTTGTTTTTCAGCCACGCTCTGGCAAATTCTTTTCTATTATAAACTATGCCCACGGTTTTATCTGTCGCCGCTGCGGGATCATTTACTATTACATCTCCCTTCCAAGTAAAACCTTTGATTATTACAAGATGTCCTTTGCTGAATTTAATCGGAGCTTTCTTAAGTTTGCCCGGAGCAAAAGTAAGACTGGCTATTATCGGTATTCCTTTGGAAATATAGGCTTCGGCTTCACTCATATTATTGAAGCGTTTTATGCTTGAATAAAACGGTTTTGTCGCGGCATACTGAATATTAAAAAGCCAATTGCCATATATTCTTTCAGCTTTATCATAGACGGCAGAGACTGTCTTAAGAGGCTTTTCATTTAAGCCGTAATAATTCATCACCATTGAGAGCGAAACAGGACTGCAGATATCTTTTGAATATTTGAACTGCATGGCCATTTGGGAAAGCTTGGGCACATTTATGTAAAGAGATTTGAATTTCGGTGATTTCTTTAAAGCGGATTTTTCATTGTATTTTTTTTTGGTATTCGTATAAACGCAAGCCACCTGTTTTAAGACGGGATTAAAGCGGTTAAAAGATTCAAGTTCGATTTTATACCTAAAATAGTCACAGGGCTTTTTAAGCTCTAAGACATCCACGGCAACTTTCCCCATCGCGTCTTCTTGGGCGTTCGCGCTTAAAGATTCCCCGTCACCGGTGAAATCTCCGAAAGAATACCATTTGCTCCACGCGCCATTTTTTGATTTAACTTGAGCTGAAACTGAAATTGAGTTTCCGTTTTTAACAATGGCGCCGGCGGATATTATAAGTTCATTGAAAGGAAAGAGAGTTTTTATGGGCGCGCTTATCAGCGAACCTTTTGATATAGCGTTTGCGGTTGAGTTCTCAAGTTTAAACAGGCCATTGGGCGGATTTACCGTTTTAAGGTTTTTTATTTTGGAGCCGGCGAAATCCGCGGGGAAGATATGATTTAAATTGAAAGAATTGGCGGCGTATATTGTATTTGTCATAATCATTAAAAGCAGTATTACGATTGCGCTCTTCATTTAAAATTTTAACAAGCCGATTTTATAGAGAAATACAATAGCCACGGCCAAAGGAGCCAGATAGCGCACGCAGTAAAACCAAGGCGTAAACCATTTGGCAAATACGGAGTTCTCTTTGAATTCTTTTTTTACAATATTCAAATCCATTCTATATCCCACAAATAAAGCGATACATAAGCCGCCGAGAGGAAGCAGCCAATTTGATGAAAGATAATCCATGGCGTCAAAAAAATTCTTACCGCCCAATATTGTGAATTTTGATAATACACCGCCCGATAAAGCCGAGGGAATTCCAAATAAGAAAATCAGAAGGCCGGGGATAAGGGTCGCGGTTTTTCGTTTCCATTTGAGAGTATCAATAAAGAAGGATGTTACCACTTCCATAAGCGATATCGCGGATGTAAGGGCCGCCAGTGTTAGAAGTAAAAAGAATATAACGGCAAATACGGTTCCGCCGGGCATTTGTGAAAATACTATCGGCATGCTTTTGAATACAAGGCCGGGGCCCGCTTCGGGTGACATGCCATAAGTAAATAAAACGGGGAAAAGTATGAGGCAGGCTATGAGAGCTACCGCCGTATCCATAATCGAGATGATAATGGATGATTTGAATATATCGGTTTTGTGAGTTAAATAACTGCCGTATGTAAGCATAGCGCCCATGCCGAGGCTTAAGGTGAAAAACGCGTGCCCCAGCGCTTCCAAAATTCCCTCGGAAGTTAGTTTGGACGCGTCAGGGGAAAAAACAAAAGATACGGCCTGTCCGAATCCCGACATAAAAGAAGATCTTATGAGAAGGATCAGCATCATGCCGAAAAGAATTGGCATTAACCATCTTGCGGCCCGCTCTATGCCTTTTTTTACTCCGCCCAGAATAATGCTTATAGTGATTAACATAAAAACAGCATGCCAGAAAAGATTGACCCAGCCGTTTACATAAAGAGCTCCGAAAAACCCTGAAATAATTTCGGGATTTGTGGCGCCGTTAAAATTTTGCATGGAAAGATAAACATAGTGCATTGCCCATCCGGCGACAACACTGTAATAAGAAAGTATCACAAAGCCCGAAATAATCCCCATCCAGCCGACTATTTGCCAGAAACTGCTTTTGGAAGAGAGTTTTCTGAATGCTTCAACGGGAGACCTTTGAGTCGAGCGGCCTACGGCAAATTCACAAATCATAATGGGGATGCCGATGGCGAATATGCTGACCAAATAAATAATAACAAACAGTCCTCCGCCGTTCATGCCAGCGATATAAGGGAATTTCCAAATATTGCCAAGGCCGATAGCTGAACCCGCGCAAGCGAGCATGAAGCCCATGCGAGTCGCCCAATGTCCGCGGTTTTTTATGTTTTCAATCATAACTGTTTCTTATTATATTAAAGACGCGGTGAAATTCATAATTTTGTATAATTGCTTGGAAGTGTATTGCCATATCTCATGATAAAACATAATCATTCCTCCCAGATAGAGTTAAACAGCCAATTTAAAGAAGCGCTTGATTTGATTGAAAATACTTCAAGAAGTGTTTTTATCACCGGCAAAGCCGGCACCGGCAAATCCACTTTGCTCAGGTATTTTCGCAAGCATACGGCAAAAGATGTTATTGTTTTGGCTTCAACGGGAGTGGCGGCTTTAAATGTCGGAGGCGAGACAATTCATTCCTTTTTTGGCTTTAAGCCTGATATTACCATTGATAAAGTGAAGAAATTAAAAGGCGCCAAGAGTCGCTCTTTTAAAAAAATAAACACCATAATTATTGATGAAGTTTCAATGGTAAGAGCTGATTTATTGGATTGTGTCGACGCTTTTTTAAGATTGAACGGAAAAGATTCTCACAGTCCTTTCGGCGGAACGCAAATGATTTTTATCGGCGATTTATATCAATTGCCTCCGGTGGTTACTTTTAAAGAAAGGGACTTTTTCTACCGGCGTTATTCGGGGCCGTATTTTTTTGACGCCGAGTGCTTTGAGGATTTTGAATTTGAATTTATTGAGCTTGAGAAAATTTATCGCCAGAAATCCAAAGATTTTATTTCAATTCTAAATTCCATAAGGGATAATTCGGCGGGTTTAAAACAATTGGCTGTTTTAAATTCACGGCTTAGTCTTGAATTTAAGAAAATATCGGCGAGCGAGCGGATTATAAGTCTTGTAACTACAAATAAATCCGCCAATGAAATAAATCTGGGCCATTTGAATGGAACCGCGGGCGAAGAATATATTTATAAAGCCGACATAGACGGTGAATTTTCTCCGCGGACTCATCCCACCGATGAAGAGCTTTTTCTCAAAATCGGCGCTCAAATCATGCTTTTAAATAATGACTCTTTGGGAAGATGGGTAAACGGCTCGATTGGCGAGATAATAAATATCGTTAAAGATTTGAAAGGCGGCAGAGACAAGATTATGGTTATGCTTTCAACCGACAAGCTTGTTGAAGTCTTGCCTTTTACCTGGGAGCTTTTTCATTTTAAATTTGACGATAAAGCCGATAAAATCGCTTCTGAGACAATCGGCGTTTTTAGGCAATATCCTTTGAAACTCGCCTGGGCCATAACCATTCATAAAAGCCAAGGGAAAACCTTCGATAAGGTTGTCATTGATTTCGGACACCGCGCTTTTGCCGCGGGACAAGCCTATGTGGCTTTGAGCCGGTGCGTAAGTTTAGAGGGGATTTCTTTAGCCAGGCCGATTAGAAAATCAGATATTATCATTGACCGGAGGATTGCCGGTTTTATTGCCGGACTTGAGGATAGGAAACGGTTGGTTTTTGAGAAATAACCATGTAATTCTTTTCCAGACCCTAAGAACGGGGGAAAATAGTATAATTCGGTAAGAAGTAGGAGGCAATACCTCAAATAAGAGGTCGAAGCCTCAAGGAGATAAATATGAAGTTTATAAAACAATTTTCCAAAATATGGCTTATCGGCGGTCAAATGATTTTGGCGCTGTTTTTCTGTGTTTCAATCGCTTCTTCCGGTCTGCTGATTAATATGCATATGGACACGGCCAAAGGGGATAATTATCAGGAAACCAAATTTCGGTATTATATTGTTCCTCTCGCCTCACGACTGGATGTGAATACGGTTACCGAATATCCCAAATCTTCCGAAGATGAAGACGAGGAAGAATATGAAGACGATGACGAATATGAAGACGATGAAAACGAAACGGAAATTGAAACTGTTAAGCGGAGCGCCATTATAATATTGCGTTTGGATAAAGAACTTTTTTGGGTGCTTATACCGGAGAGGAAAAGTTATTGCGAGTTTACTTTCGCGGATTTTAAGAAGATGCAGGAAAACGGAAAAAATCCGTTGGCTGAAGGCGGACCTCAAAATATTTCAAGCTCTTTTAATTATGAGCAGGTTGAAGGTGGAAAGAAAATTATCGGTTATGATACCAAGAAGTATAATATTTGGGGCGATGATTTTAGAGGAATGTCATGGGCGGCCGAAAAAAAATTCAGAACCATTGAAAAATTCGCCGTAAATCAAGCCAAGGCGTTTAGTGATTATGAAATTTTGGGAGTGGGAACGGAAGATAATATTCCCGGTCTTGTGCTTGCTCAAAAAATGCAAACCGAAGAGGGAGTGCGCTCTTCCATGAAAGTTAAATCAATAAGAGTTAAAAGATTTTCCGAGAAAACATTTAGTTTGCCGGAGGGCTATACTGAAATTGATCTTGAGGCCTGGATGAATTTCAGAAATAGTTTTTCTCCCGGAAAGATTTGGTCGGAATTTAAAGAAGAAATAAAAGAGGAAGCTAAGGAAGAAGTGAAAAGCCAAGGCAAGAAAGCGGCAAAGAAAGCCCTTAGAAGTTTATTGGGTGATTAGATCTTTCGAGGGAAATACCGCAGGGAAAAATGCACATTAGACCGATTATAACAGGATTATTGAGTTATATCCCCGGAATGAAAAAGTTGCATTATTATTTATCGAAGGGGAAAATAGGGGAATCATCGGCGCGATATTGTTATTCGGTTTGGATGCGGCATTTGTCAATGGCCAATAGCAATGGCATATTGAACGGTGTTCCTTCGAGTATCGCCGAACTGGGTCCCGGTAACACATTGGGTGTTGGTTTGGCGGGTTTAATTTCCGGCGCCGAGAAGTACTACGGACTTGATGTGGTGAAATATTGTTCAAGCTCTGAGACACTCGATTTATTTAATGAAATTGTTGAATTGTTTAAAAGAAAGTCCGATATTCCCGATGAAAATGAATTCCCCGATTTAAAACCTTGTTTGGATTCTTATAAATTCCCAAATCATATTTTTGCCGATGGCCGTCTGGAAAAGGCTCTTTGTGATGAAAGAATTGCGAAGATAAGGAATGCGGTTTCAAATTTCAGTGAAAATTCCGAGAGTCCCTCCTACGCTAAAGCTCCAGAAGAACAAGCAGGCGGCGAGGTGACCCTACCACCCGCTTACACACCGAAAGGTGTGTCTGATGACACACAAGCAGGTGGTAGGGTGATTTCATATTATGTGCCTTGGCATGAAATTGAATTGACTGAAGAAAT
>DAOWCC010000209.1 GCA_030639665.1 Elusimicrobiota bacterium
GAACGGAATTTATTTTAACTTCGCTTTTACGCCAATTTTTAGCCTTGGCGCTAATTACATAGTCCCGGCCGTTTGATGAAATCATAAGGGAATCAATTTGTATATTTTTCATCAGATCTTTCTGTATGACGCGCGGATTATGGCTTAAAACAATCAGCCTTTTTATATCGCTTGTATAACCGCCATATCTTTTTTTATGAATTTCCTCAAGCTGGCCTATTCTCGAAAGACTCCTTTTGGCAAGAACAATTTGCTTTTTTTCCGAAGGATCAAGAGTTAAAAAACTCTGGTTTACCCAACTGCCTATAAAAAAGGCCAATAAAGCGAAAGAAAAAACAATAATAAAACCTTCCGCCATGGAACTTTTTTCTCTTATTCTTATTACTCTGCTTGAGCCTATAAAATCATGTAAAGCTCTTTTTTTCTTGGTAAAAAGAGCCATTAAAAAACCCGCGTTAAGGGGAAGAGAACTTAGAAAATAAGAAACAGATCTCAAAAAAGCTTTACCAACACTTAAATTATTCCCGTCCGCGTTTCTCACTCTTATGCCCATAATATATTTTCCGAGAGTAGCCCGTCCGCCGGAAGAAAAAATCGTCTCATAAATCAAATACAAAAATATCCAAATAAGCTTCCATTTAAGTTCATTGGCGGGATTAAAGACAATAATCTCGGCAATTACAAGCTTGGACAAAGTCCAATAGCATAGAGCCACAAAAGGCAGGGCGTCAATAACATAAGCGATAAGCCTTTCATGAAATCCCGCCGAAGTTAAATTATCTTCCCGTGTATCGGTATTTTCCAAATTATCATTCAGGGATTCATTATTTTTCGGTTCTATGGGTTCTGACTCCGGTTCTATGTCTTTTTTTGCGGCATTGGGATCAAACTCAAATTTATCATCCATATTGTCAACCTCTTAAAACTATTCAATATATACGGCAAAAAATTAAAATTTCGCGACTTTTTATTATTATACAAATTAGAACCGTAAAATACTCAAAATCAACCTTCTTAAGCGCGCAATCCGCGAATTTTTCACGCCCCTTGAGCCTCTTGCAAAAATCATATTAAAAAATGATAAAATAGTGCTTGAATTTCAGGATATCTTAAAATACAAAGAGAAGGTAATATATGAAATGGTTCTTGTTGATTCTCGTTTTTATAGCTGGAATATACTATTTGGTATCAACTAAAGTAAAAGATAAAATGGAAGCTGAAAAAGCCGAACAACTGAAACAGGAAGAGGTTCTGCCTATAAAACCCGAAAGAGTCTATGTTATGAGATTCTCAAGGGAAACCCTTCTCATCATGAGAAGATTAACCCAAGACGCGAATCCCGATGTCAGATTCGCGGCCACGGAACTCTTGTGGCAAATGCAAGATGAACAATCTCCCGCCATAATAAAACGCATGTTTGAAATGGAAGTTGAAAGCGATGTCAAACTGAGTTTAATCAAAATGCTCGCGAGAGAAAAAACCAGAATCAACCTTCATATTCTTGGCGAAGCGCTCAAGAATTATGACAAAAAAACCAAAATAAGCGCCATTCAAGCCATAGGCACATTCGCCAATAAGGAAGCTCTTCCCATACTAAATACTTCTTTGAACGATTATGATGAAGAAGTAAAGATTGAAGCTCTTAAAGCCATAAATTCCATCCGAAAAGATGTGGAATTAAATAAAGAAAAACAATTAAAAGCGCTTGAATTAAAACCCATTTTCACAATTGACGGTTAGTCTTATCATATCAATTCCAATTTTTTCAGGAGGTTTTATTTTATGGATGTTGAAATATCCGAATTAAACAAAAAAGTCGCGCAGGATTGCGTTTTTATTCATGAGCTTAAAAAAGAAATGGCCAAAGTCATCGTGGGCCAGGAAGATCTGATAAACGGCTTATTGGTCGGCTTGCTCTCAAACGGACATATCTTGATTGAAGGCGTGCCGGGATTGGCTAAAACACTTACCGTTCATACCCTGGCCAAAACCATAGACGCCGCTTTCCAGAGAATACAATTTACTCCCGATCTTCTGCCGGCGGATATTGTTGGCACTTTAATCTTTAATCCGAAAGAAAGCTCTTTCACCATCAAAAAAGGCCCTGTTTTCTCAAATATAGTCCTTTCGGATGAAATAAACAGAGCGCCAGCCAAAGTGCAAAGCGCCCTCTTGGAAGCCATGCAGGAACGCCAAGTAACAATCTCTGACACCACCTATAAACTTCCCGAATTATTTTTGGTTCTGGCCACTCAAAATCCCATTGAGCAGGAGGGCACCTATCCTCTGCCGGAAGCGCAGGTGGACAGATTTATGCTTAAGCTGAATATAACCTATCCAACCATAAGTGAAGAAAAACAAATTCTTGAAACAATGAGCCGGCAAAAAGTTCCGAGCGCGAAAAAAGTCATAACCATGGAACAGATTTTAAAAGCCAGAGATACGGCCGACGCGATTTATATCGATGAAAAAATCAAAAACTATGTTTTGGATATCATTCATGCCACAAGAACTCCCGAGAAATATGCCATGCCCAATCTTAAGCCCTGGATACTTTATGGCGCGAGCCCCAGAGCGGGAATATTTATGATTCAGGCGGCAAAGGCATACGCTTTTATGGACGGCAGAGGTTATGTAACGCCTGAAGATATAAAAGCCATAGCCTATGATATCCTCAGACATAGAGTTCTGCCGACATATGAAGCTGAGGCCGAAGACATAAGTTCTGAAACCATCATAAAAACCATACTTGAAACAATTGAAGTGCCGTAAAAAAGAGACTGGAGAATACAGAACTGTAGAAGAATAAAAAACTCATATCTTCTGTTTACTACTTTCTACTCTCTGCTTTCTGATTTCTAAATTACTATGGATACTGCTGAAATATTAAAAAAAGTCCGCCAAATAGAAATAAAGACGGGAAGACTCGTAAGCGAAACTTTCGCCGGAGAGTATCAAAGCGTCTTTAAAGGCCGCGGCATGGAATTTTCGGAAGTGCGGGAATATATTCCCGGCGATGATGTCCGCGATATAGATTGGAATGTAACGGCCAGATTTTCAAAACCCTTTATCAAAAAATATTCGGAAGAAAGAGAATTGACGGTTATGGTAGTTTGCGATATTTCCGGCTCTCAATTTTTCGGCTCGCAATCGCAATTTAAAAATGACGCCTCGGCCGAACTTGCCGCCGCCTTCGCCTTCTCAGCCCTTAAAAACGGCGATAAAACGGGCCTCCTGCTCTTTACCGATCAAACGGAACTCTATATTCCTCCCAGAAAAGGGAAAAACCATATCTTAAGAATAATCCGTGAACTGATAGCCTATAAGCCTAAAAGCAAAAAAACAAATATAGCTCACGCGATAGATGAAATCAATAA
>DAOWCC010000232.1 GCA_030639665.1 Elusimicrobiota bacterium
AGGCTTCACGGACAGCTTCACCTATCATAACTACAGTAAAAAGTGTAAAAGCGAAAGCTACCGATGGAGCAATAATAAGATGAGGATAATACTTGATATACTGCATCCCTTGGCCCAATAAAGTGCCCCAGCTCGGCGTGCCTACCGGCAAACCAAAACCCAAATAGTCCAATGAAACCAATAAGCCTATATAAGAAACAATGCCGAAAGGAGCGAAAGTTACAAGCGGAACCAATGAATTGGGCAAGATATGTTTCATCATAACCGACCATTCGGTAGCGCCCATGGCAATGGCCGCCTGAACATAGTCCTTAGCCTTTTCCCTATAAAATTCTCCGCGTATATAATAGGTTATGCCTATCCAACTGCGCAAACAAACAAGAAGAATGGCCAATAATAAAAATCCCGGCGAAATTATGGACGCGATTATCATGATGGTAAAAAGAAAAGGAATGGAGCCCCATATTTCAATAAACCTTTGAAGAACGATATCCACCCAGCCGCCAAAATAACCCATAATACCGCCGACCACCACGCCTGCGGAATAACCTATAAAAGCCACTATAAGAGCGAAGGAAAGCGATATTCTAAAACCATAAAAAAGCTGAGCCAAAACATCCGCTCCCGAGTCGTCGGTTCCCATGGGATGACCGAGATAAGGTTTATTGGGCGGCCTTTCGGGCAGGTCAAGAATATGTTCATAAGGGGAATAAGGATATATCGGCATGATTACCCAGGCCTTGCCGCTTGAAAAAATTTCCACATTTTTTCTAATCTCGCCAATTTCTTTTTCAATATCGGTTACTAAAATTTTTAAATCATTATAATCGGCTATTTCATCTTCATCCGAGTATTTATCGGGAACAATATCTCTAAGCTCGTCTTTTAAATCTTTTATTTCATCATTTTTAGCTTTTATGGCTTTATTGGCAAAATTGGGATTTTTACATCTTTCGGCGAAAAGCCGATAGTCTACATTATCGCTTCCCACTTGGCCAAAATCCGATTTCTTATTAAAATTCGGCATATCGACAAAAAATAAAATCTTATTTCCCAATTCCTTAACGGCGGGAAAAGCTATCTTTTCATCATAACGAATAGCAAGAGGTTTGTCGTTTACATAGAGTTCAAGAAAAAGAGACAGGACAAATAAAGTGGTGATAATTATAAAGGAATAATAACCCCTTTTTATGGTTTTAAACCGTCGAATTCTTTTCGCCCAAATGGGAGTCATTTGCATTTTAAAGCCGAGCTTCTTTCCAATTTTAATGAAAATCCATGGCAATAATTTATGCGTGAACGCGTAACCCGCGGCTAAAAGAAGAAGAATTTCTATTATTTTAATAAACATAAATTACTTTCCAAACCTTATTCTGGGGTCTATAAGAGCCCAAATCATATCGGAAAAAATATTACCCGTTAAACGGATAAGCACAAGAAAAACCAGAGTTCCCAAAATTATCGGATAATCCCTTTGAATAATTGAGGTATAACCCAAAAGCCCCATACCGGGAATATTACAAGTTTTTTCTATTAAGAAAGAACCAGCGAATAAAAGCCCAATCGCGTGGCCCACGCCGGCTGTAATGGGAATAAGGGAATTTCTCATGGCATGAACAAAAATAACTCTTTTCTCGGACAAACCTTTCGCGAACGCGGTGCGGACATAATCGGCGCCGAGATTATCCAATAAAGAATTTTTCATTAAAATAGTCATTGAAGCAAAACCGGCGATAAGATAACCAAAAACCGGAATAGCCGTATGATGAAGCTGGTCTATGATTTTGGCGAAGAAACCGAGCTCGGCCCAGTTATCGGAACGGAATCCTCCCAAGGGAAATACATCAAGATAACTGCCGCCGCCCAAAAGAACAAGCAATATCAAACACGCGACAAAACCGGGAATTGAATAACCCATAAAAACCAAAACGGATGTGGCCGTATCATAAGAAGATTTATGTTTTATGGCTTTTGTCACGCCCAAAGGCACGCAAATAAGCCATGAGGCAAAATAACCTATCAGACCGAAATATATGGATATTGGGAACTTTGAAATTATTACTTTTAATACGGGCTCACCATAAATATATGATTGGCCAAAATCCAAATTAACTATTTTCCAAAGCCAATTGGCATAGCCCACGGGAATGCTTCTATCCAAATGATAATATTTTTTCAATTCATTAAGGGCGTCTTCGGGAATCTGCAAATCCCCCATATCATCACTGATACCGCTTGAACCGCCTTCCTGCATGGCGGCCATTTTTATTTGCATCTGAGCCTGCTCTATGGGTCCGCCGGGCACAAGCCTTAATACGGTATAAACCAAAAAGGTTATACATATAAATGTAATGGGTATAAGAAGAGCGCGCCTTAAAAAATAAGTTGTCATTCCATGCATTGTTGTATATCTTAACAAATCGAGTCTCAGAGTCCAAGAGTCAGTCTTGTCCAATACAGGATGAGCCTGAAATTAAAAGTGTTTCCAATATAAATGAGCCCCAAATAGGCTTATTGCATTATTTGGTCCGTAAGCGACATAATTTGAATCATGACAATAATCATGAATGATTCAAAAGTAACCGATGTTAAACAAATTGAGGACTTTCTAAGTTCTACAAAAGATATCCAGTTTAAAGGTTTATCAAGAAAAGCTAAATACGCATGGATAAATAAAATACTGGAT
>DAOWCC010000257.1 GCA_030639665.1 Elusimicrobiota bacterium
GCTTAGTGCCGATAAACTGTTCATTTGCTTCATTTATTTGATTGCGAAGAATATCTAAGGCGAGCAGCCGATAAACATTTCCAAGCATGAGATGATGAGAAGGATTGTTTTTCTCCATTTCAACGGCTTTTTCAAAAGTGGAGATAATCTCTTTGCTGATAGGCAGGATATTGAAATGGCGGTTTGTTTCCACCAATTGCCGGTATTTGGCAAACATAAGCGAACGGCTTTTCTTAATATTTTTTTCCACTATGCGGCCGGCTTTCCAGGCCGCTTTTCCTTCGGGAATATTATCGGGTAAAGGAAGCGCCGCGAACTTTAAAGAATCTTTAATCGCTTTTTTAAGAACGCCGACATCTTCCCAGTCAAAATCCGCAGGCAATTCCAGGTTTTGCGGTTTTTGTCCCGTCGCGTCCACAAAACGCTGTCTGTCTCGAATTGCGGAAGAAGTTATTTTGGCTTTCCCAATTGTCTTCATATACCCAATGGATTTGATAAATTGTGGCGGATGGGCAACTCTTTGTATTTTTTCCTGAATTTTGCGATAAGATGTCAGAGCTTCATTCAGACGTTTATAAAACATTTCCAAAAGCATGGCGTTTCCAAGCTGATATAAATCGGCTCCGCTTTGAGCGTCGCTAAATTCAGTGATTTTTTTTCGGACATTTGAAAGTTTAAAATTAATATAAAACTTTTGGGCGAGTAAGGAATTTGAGATTCTATTAAAATTTTCTTTTTTCAGTGCTTGACCGTTAATTATGATTTTTTCGACGGGAGTATTATTGTTTCCCTGAATTGGAGAAGACGGAATGGACAAAGCTTTTTGATATTCTTTGAAATTGTTCTTGGATAAGCGAATTAAAGGAGGCAGAAACAGTCCGTCGTCACTTGTTATGTCTCTCAATGTTAAAGCCGCCTGGCGATATAGTATGGCTGGCAGGATATTTGTTTCCACTGTAATGATGTTTTCAGCGAATTGGCTGTCTATGGTGTACATGCCGCCGGATATGTATTTGAATATTTCTCCCGAAAGCCTAATTCTCATGTCTATGGGTTTATAAAGGTCCTTGCGAAGGTTGGAATAAATTTTTAGAGCTTCTTTAAATGGTTTTTTATAAAGTTTCTTTTTAGCGCCTCTCTTTTTCATTTTAACGCCTTCAGCGTAAAACTTATTCGCTCTGGCGAGGTTTTGTTTGAAATCTTCCGTGTCTATAAGTCTTGTTTCAGCTGAGTTTTTTCCAAAGGCTTCGGATAAAGGCATTATTGCCGCGAAAATAAATAAAGATGACAATATGGCAAAATTCCGTAATTTTATCTGATTCATAAGTCCCCCTAATGATATCTTTAAAAATATATATAAATATATTATACCTATTATTCCAATGAGCGTATGACGGGCTTTTATATCGTTTATGGAAATGTTATTTATTTATCTTTGAATAAAAAAATCAGCCCGCTTTATCGCTGTTAAAATCATTTATTATGGCGTAAAGAGCCGGCACCAAAAATAAAGTTATTAATGTCGCGAATAATAAACCCCAGGAGAAAGCCAAAGAAAGCGGGGAGATCATTTTCTCATAGCCTCCAAGGCCGTAAGCCATGGGCATAAGTCCCGATAAAGTTGTTATCGTAGTTAGCAATATAGGGCGAAGCCTTGTTTTTGCCATGGCGGATATTTGTTTTAATTTATCCGCGATTGGAGAGTTTTTATCTCCCGGATTTTTATTTAAAATATCCACCATTACAATAGAGTCATTTACTATCACTCCCGTTAAACCTATTATCGCGAGCAAGATGAACATGGAAATATTTTGTCCGTGAATTATAAGGGCGAATATTACGCCTATTATGCTGAAAGGGACAGCCGACATTATTATGAACGGCTGTAACCATGAATTTAATGAAACGGCAAGTGTGAAAAATATAAATACAATGGCTATAAGAACCGCCATGCCGACATCTTTTATTATTTCTTTGCTTTTTTGAGCTTCTCCGCCTATTTCAATATCAAGATTTTCGGGAATATTCCATTCTTTTATAAGATTTTCTTCAATATATTTTGCCGCTTCC
>DAOWCC010000168.1 GCA_030639665.1 Elusimicrobiota bacterium
AAGGCGGAAGTCAGAGACAGGAAGCAAAAGGTGGCAGGATGAGTGATTTACGGATTCTTCTTTCGGATAATCTGTTTTTTATCTTGGCGTTTTGGATTATTTTAATATCGGGATTTATTGTTTTAAAAAAGTCCAAGATTCCGCTTGTTTTAAAAATATTGCGGTTTTCCGCTATTTTGCTTTTTTCCTTGTTTATACTGAATTTTTCAATTATTAAAACAAAAAAAACGGTAAAGAAACCCAATTTGAGTATTCTTATTGATTCCCGTTATAGCATGCACGGTCCGGAAAAAAACGGTTTTTCTCAAACAAAATTTGAAGCCGCGAAAAAGTGGCTGGATGAAAATATTGAAGAGCTGAAAAAGCATGTCCGTCCGTCCGTCTATGTTTTCGCGGATGAAGATTATGGCGGGGACTTGTCAATAAGTTCATACTCGGTTATAAACGCGTCCAATTTAAGCGAAACCTTTCAAAAAGTAATCATAGATAATCCCGAAGCGCCGGATAAGTTTTTGATTTTTACCGACGGCAATTGGGGCGATGATATTGAAAAAGAAAATATTTCGCTTTTGCCCGCGAAAATTGATTTTGTGGGGATGGGTGATTATCCCAAAAAGGCATTGGCAAGAATTGAAAGAATAAACCCCCCGCCTTTTGTTTTTATGCACATGCCCTTTGAAATTTCATGGAGCGTTAAAGCAAGAGGCTATAAAAACAAAAAACTGCGACTGGATTTGAGCGATGAAAAAGGGGCCGTCATAGCCGCCAAAGAAATAGCCGCCAATGAGGCGGATTCGGTTTTTAAATCAAGTTTTACCGTTAGGCCTGACGGCATTGGAATTAAAAAATATTTTTTCAGCCTTAGGGATGTAAAATTCCCCGCCCGAATATTGGAGAAGAAAGAAGTAAGCATTCAGGTTATACGCGAGAAAACCAGAATTATGTATTTATGCGGCAAGCCGTCTTTTGAATACGCTCAGCTTAGGGAATATTTAAAAAAGAAAGAAAATGTGGAGCTTGTCTCATTTATAATTTTACGCAATGCCGAAGATATTATAAACGCGCCGGAAAGCGATTTGTCTCTTATTCCATTTCCCATAAACGAAATATTTTTGAAGGATATTTCGCTTTTCGATATTTTTATAATTCAAAATTTTAATTTTAGCCGCTTTTTGATTAACAAGAAATATCTGGCTTCGCTTGATAATTTCGTAAAGCGCGGAGGAAGTATTTTGTTTCTGGGCGGAGATAACGCTTTTTCAAGCGCTGGCTATCAGAATTTGCAGGTTTTAAAAAATATGCTTCCCGTTAAATTATCCGATAAACCTGATTATTTAAACGCCGATATTAAAGCGAGTCCCTGTTCACATCCCATAATAAAGGCTTTGAAAGCCGCGCATTATGACGCGGACTTTTTAAAAAATCTTCCTTCGCTTAAAGGTCTTAATAAATTCGCGGAAATTAAGAAAGATTCCAGAGAGGTTTTGCGTTATACTTTCATGGATGGAACTGAAGGCGTTCTTTTCGCTGAAAAGAATTATGGCAAAGGACGGACAGCGGTTTTCGCGAGTCCGTCATCGTGGCTTTGGAAATTAGCCCAAGGGCGTTTATGGAAATTAGCCGGCTTTTACGACGCTTTTTGGACTTCCGTCTTAAATTATCTGAACGGAAGCATTGATATGGGTAAGGTGAAGCTTAGTGTTGACGCGGATAAAGTTTTAAAGCCCGTTGTCCGGCTTAGAGTCTTGGATGATGTCTATAACAGGATATCCGGCGGCAAGGATGTTAAAATAAATTCTTTTCTCGAATTTAAAGGCTCCCGGACTCCGTTGAATTTTAGATTTAAAGGCCCTGGGATTTTTGAAGCTTCCATTGAGCCTCTTAATTATGGCCGGCAAAAAATAAATGTTATTGTGAAGTTTAAAAATAAATTTCTCGGCTCCGATGAAATTTTATTTGAATTTAAAAATCCAAAAAATAAATTCGCGCCCGCTGACAGCGCGTTTTTAAAGGAACTTGCCTCTTTATCAGGCGGTAAATATTATTCTTTCAGCCGGCTTAAAACTTCTTCCATGACATTTGACGCTAAAAAAACTCATGAAATTAAAATGATAGGCGAATATAATATTTCAAATTCCATATGGTTTTTCGCTCTTTTTTGCGTTTTGATTTTCGCCGAGTGGATAATAAGAAGATTATCCGGATATTTCTAATAAGATATAGAGACTCAAGAGTTTGCGAATTTACTTCTCACTCAGGCAAGGTTTTAAACGCTGTAAAAAAGCTCATCTGCTCGGTGACTGCGGAACTCGATTAAAAGACAATGTTTTTAATCTCAAACATCCTCGTCATTTCGAAGAAATTCCCTCGTAAACCTTGTTCGCAAGGCTTCCTCCAAACATATCGGCGGATCCGCCAAAGCTGTGTGGCGGAAAACCTTGATATCGCTCGCAAGCAAATCCGCAAACTCCTTAATTTATAAGGGTATCCCGCCCCACTATGATAAAGCTAACATCGTGAATGACCATCTTATTCGCTTCTCATTTTCCCCACACATGAATCATTCCACTCAAGAACGCTCCACCCCCAATGATGATGAAGGCGGCAGCCATCATGAAGGCTGCCTCCGGAAATGTTCCCTGCCCCTGTTTCATCTTATACGCTGCCTTGGTGCCATGAATCCAAGCGAGAGAAAATGTGACAAACAAACCACACAGGCCCAGCCACGAATGCGCAAAGTCTGAAGGCTTGAATCCGAAGTACGGGCTGATTGTGATCCCGTATCCGATGAAGAGGAAAGCAGTGATTATGATTTTTGAGATGCTCGCGCTGGTAGTGAGCTGTGACAGGATTGTTGACGCAATGAGTAGCAGCGTCAGGAAGCAGGCGGTTGTGAAAAGGCGTTCTGAACTTAGCGGGTATGTAGGAGGGGAGAGGACAACCGTGTAGGAAATAACGAAGGCACCCAGAAGACAGAATAGACCGTTTGGTATGACCCACCAGACGGCTTTTGAGAATGATTGCCAGTGCATTGTAGGTAAGCCGGGGAAACTACAGCGCAGACGGTCGTGGTAGTGGCGAGCGTACCAGAGGTATAGGTAATGTAGGACAGCCACTCCGAGCCCGAGGTACACACTTAGTAGTATTGTAGTCAGCCATTTCATTTTTTTTGCGAATGTTCGAACTCACCGGATTTTACGAAGCGGAGCGTAGTAAAATTCCGGTACAGAGATTTGTTAGCCATTTTTTATTACAACACTTGTTAGTGCAGAATTTAATTGTTGTTGTAAGTCATTAATGCTGTTATAAACGATAATTCGTTGTGACTGTATATCAAAAGGAACTTCATTAATGTTTGATGTAATCAAGATGACTTGTTTTCCTAGAGCATGAACTAAACCAAGTTCATAATATACATTAGGATTTCTTCCATCAATATTTGCAATAACGATTGATGACATCGATATTTCTTCAAGAATATGTTTGAGGATGGTGCCTTGATGAAATTCTTCATCTCCACGAGAACATGTTAACCCCGATTTTTGACAAACATTTTTAATAGCGTAATATGTTTTTTCGTATCTAGAGTGAAACGGAGTAAGTACAAATACTTTGTTCTTACTGGTGGAATTTATTTTATTCTTTAGGTTAACGCCCATTGATTTAAAGAACGGGTTGTTTTCAAGTTGGGTTTCAACGGAAGGGATAATGTTTTTGCTTTGAGCTTCAATAAGAAGATGATTAACATCATTCCACCGATCCTTGTCGGAAAGCAACCTATCGTTAACATCATAGATTTTACTTTCTAGGGAATTCCTCATTATTTCTAATTCTGCTTTTTTAAGTTCAATGTCATAGTGGCTTTTCTTGACATGCATATACATATGAAAAAACATATACATAACAGCCATCATTGTCCCAGTTAGTGCAAGTATTGTATATAAACTATAGAGTTCCACTTGCCACCTCCGTAACTAGCTTAATAGAATGGACAATGGCGGTTATTGAAATGAGATAATTTAGAGCACCCAAGAAAAATGCTGTTTTGTGTGAATTAGTTTCAAAGCATTTTATTGATCTACGCCATATAAATACAATAAAAATTACGCCTAATACATAAAAGGCAAACCAAGCTAAACCTACTTTTGTTTCACCAGATGGCGCAATAGTAAAGCCGACTATAAGGGATATAGCTAAAAATGTTATATCTACGGGTAACTCTAGCGTACTAGAAATGGCATCAGGGAGAGATGCCGTTCTATCAATAAATAGCTTGAGAGCGAAAGCTAGCCCTAAAACTATTATTGGCATTATAATTTCAAGTGCATGCATATATTATTTCTCATTATTTTATGTGGTTAATTTGTTTCTCTACACATTTTTTCCATAACCTAAATATTATATTCATTACCAAATGTTGTGGCAAGCGAGAAAATCCATAAGATACTTAATACTTGAATCTTACCGAATAGAAATCTGTCGGACTGGCAATGTTAGTGTCGTATCAGAGAGGGTATATCTATCAGATGGCCAAGTTCTTGAGTTGCTATTTCATTAAGCAGAAAGCAGTAAAAAAATAGGGTTCTTCTCATTTTGGGTGGGTAATACAGCGTATCAATGATTAGGGTGTGAATATATCCCATCTCAAAAAGTAAAGCCAAGAGAAAGAAATTAGTGGCAAAGATTTTGCGGAATAGGTTTTAAGGAGACATTTCGGTGTTTGCTGTAGAATTTTCCTTGAAAAAGGGTAAATCAGCTGTATCTTAATTAGGGTTGGGTGGGATATTAAAAAAATAAAATATTGAGGTAAAGGCGTGGCAGGTGTGTTTACTCGCAGGGCCGTTCGGAGGCCGACTTGGACTTATGGGAGGCTGAGGGTGGACTGGGCTTTCAGAGATTTACTACGGACACAAGTTCTCGAGTTGCTATCTTGCAGTGAGACGGAAGGTCGCAGTACTAAG
>DAOWCC010000116.1 GCA_030639665.1 Elusimicrobiota bacterium
CTATGGCCGCCTTATTTTGGCCTGGTCCGGAGGAAGCCATTGAATCAATAACTAAAACTTTTTTCTTTTTTTCGGCAAGGAACATGGCAAGCGGGGTTCCCACACTGCCGGCGCCGATAATTATAATGTCATAAGAATTCATATTTAAAAATCGCTCCAGCCGCCGTTTTCAGGGGATTTATCGCCGGCTTCATAATTACATAATGAGCCGAAAGGAACTTCAATAAAAAGAGGTCTGGAAGTAAAACCGGTTATTTCTTCAGGCTTTATACCTTCGCTTCGGGCAATGTTCAGTATAATTGAAGAACAGGTTTTTCCGCCGCAAGCGCCCATGCCCGCTCTGGTTATGGCTTTTAATCTATTCATATCCCGAACACCCGACCTCAAAACTTTTTTTATTTCGCCGGCCGTAACTTTCTCACATCGGCAGACAATAGCCGAATCTTCAATTTCATCTTCCGCGATACGCGTTTTTTGAGGAGTTTCCTCATCATAAAGTTTTACCGATGCCACAATATCCGCTATAGCCGAGGGAACCTTTACGCCAATGACTATCGTGTTTTCAGCGCTAAAATCTTTTATAGCCACAACCTGAGCCGCTCCCAAATACTTCCCGTCTCCGTCAACAATGCGCGCCTTATCATCTTCTTTAATTCCGCCTCTTTCAATTTCAAAGGGAAGATAAACAATAGGATTTTCTTTATCTTTTCGCTTATCCACAATCGTAATGGCAAGACCGGGGCAAATAAGCAGACATTTAAGACAGCCCACGCATTCTCCGTCAAACTCGGGATTGTTCATTATGGACGAACCCGATAATTTAATGGATTTTTTCGGACATACCGTAACGCAAGGATTACAGGGGATTTCCTGACTGCAGCGGATAATGGGATAAACGCCGCTTTTTCCGTGTTTCTTTTTATTGGGATGTGTTTTTCCCGGCCGGGATTTTAAAATATCCAATTTTTCCGCCCAAAATTTTGGGACATCTTCAGTCATTATGCCCAAACTTTTAAGAACCTTATGAGCGACTATTTTACCGCTAAACATTGCCGCCGAAGCTTCCGCTATTTCCTGAGCGTCCCCGCAAATAAAAGCGTTCATTTTAGCCTTTTCAGCCTGCGCGTAAAATTCATTCACGGAATTAAGCCCTACCGCGACCAAAAGAGTATCGGCTCCAATTATTTTTTCACTCCCGCCAATGGGCTTAAAATTCTTATCAACTTTAGCCAAAATAATATTTTCAAGCTCTTTTTTTCCTTTCGCGGCAAGAATGGTATGGGAAGTATAAACGGGAACGCCAAGCCTTTTTATTTTATCCAAATGAACTTTATAACCGCCGACCGAACTCGTGGCTTCGGCAATACCCACAACTTCAATACCCGCTTGAAGGGCATGATATGCCGCTATCAAACCGACATTCCCCGCTCCCAAAACAAAAAGCCTCTTGGAAGGTTTTATCAAATCCCTGTTAACAAGAGTTTGAAAAGCTCCCGCCCCATAAACTCCCGGCAAATCATTGCCGCTGAAAGGCAAAGATTTTTCTCTGGCGCCCGCGGCGACAATTAAAGCTTTGGGGTTTATTAAAAAATATTTTCCATTATAAAGAACACCAACTTTTTTATCTGAAAACACGCCTAAACATTCACAATTCAGCCATATTTTTACCGCGGGATAATTTCTTACCTGCTCTTCAAGCTTATCGGCTATATCTATGCCTCTTGTTCCGGCAAAACAATCTTCAACGGAACCGAAAAATTTATGCGTTTGAAGAACAAGCTTGCCGCCGAGCTTATGCTTGTCATCTATGATAAGGGTTGAAATATTCAGCTTGCCAAGTTCCGCCGCGGCGCTAAGCCCGCTCGGTCCGCCGCCAATAATAAGAACATCCGTTTCAATTTCTTCAACTTCCCCGAATTTCCCTTTTTCTTTTGACTGTAAAAGTTCCGGCAAACCTTTAAGGGTTTCCACGCGCATTCCTTCTTTTATTTTGGTTACGCAAGATTTTACCGACAGCCCATCAACCATAACCGCGCATTGTGAACATTGGCCATTGGCGCAAAATATCCCCTGAGGACTTTTATCTTTATGATGATGGCTGAATATCTTTATGCCATTGGCAAATAAGGCGCTTGATATGATTTCACCTTCATAAGCGAAAAGGGCCTTGCCATCAAATGTAAATTTAATTTTCTTACCCGTTCTAACGGGCAGAATCATATGGGATTTTATTCTATTCATAGTATAGACTTCAATTAGATATTAGCATAAAAAGAATATCCTTATAAAAGACAAATAATTACCAAGTCCTGCTAATATGGGACAGCAAAGTTTTGCACTCACTCACTGTGGGTTTTATAATTATATGACCTTCGGATTTTCCGCCAGCTCCGGAACTCATGCAAAAGACATAGCTTTTGCCTTCAAACATCCTCGCTGTTCTTAGTAGAATTCGTTGCAAATCCTAGGTCAAAAACCCAATATCGTTCGCCGCAAAATCTTTGCTATCCGCTTTATATTTATCTTTTATAAGGCGAGGAAATATCCCTCCAAGCCCCAATTAAGATACAGCTGAATTACCCTTTTCATAGGGAAATACCTGATAGAGCATTACATCCTTTTGTTATAATAGAAAATAAGATAATAGAATTTAGCAACTTAAAATTGGTCTAGCAAATAGGGGAAGAGTAGATGATTACAGAGAAAAATTTCTTAAAATGGCTTAGCGTTGCGCTAATAGCATTGTTAATGACTATTGCCCCGTTTTTACCTATTTGTTCTCTGGAAGTAGCTCAAGATTACTGTCTTGACTCTGGAGGATGTTGGGATTCGCAACAGAAAATATGCATTAATTCAGCAAAACTTCAAGAGACTTGCTCAAATAATAATGACTTCTCTTACATAGGAATGGTCGGATGTATTTTTTTACCATATGTGGGTTTCCTACTATTAATTTTTAGTTGGATAGCGTCTTTGATAATAGGGATTATTCTAATAGTAAAACGATTAAAGGAAAAATGGAGAGATATAAAAGGGAGCGGTTCGGATTAATTTATAACCGTTTTATAAAGCTCTCCTTATGTCGGTCTGGGGGTAGTTCAGACTTATCGTAGATAGGGCGGGACACTATTAATAAGCAAACAGATAAAGAGCGAACAAAAGGCTGGGTGACGCCAATTCTAGCCTTGATGTCCTGCAACGAAAGGTGAACTTGCGATACTATCCTGCAGGGCCTAGCAGGGGATGGGTGGCGTGAAGGAAGCAGAAAGGCGAATCGGCGGCAGGACCCTGCCTCAGCCCTAGGTCTTAATACACATAATCCCACAGACATTTCCTTTTGTTATAATAGAAAAAGAAATATGAAAAAATTTAATTTTTCACTTTTATGGGACTGTAATGAAGATTGTCTCTTTTGCGCCAAGGGCCATGTTCCACCGGGAGTCAAATCCCGTTTCTCCTCCGATGAAGCCATAAAAACCATCTTTAAAAAAAGGAAAGAAGGCTTTGAAGCCATATCTTTTGACGGCGGCGAACCCACACTAATGAAAGACTTGCCCAAACTTATAGCCTTTGCCATAAAATGCGGTTATAAAGAAGTATGCGTTCTTACAAACGCGGTATTGCTTTCGGATTTAAAAATTTTAGAAAAGATAAAAACATATGATTCAAAAGATAAAAAGAAAGTATCTTTCAGCGTATCACTTCACTCCCATAAAGAAGAAGTTGCGAATTATTTAACGGCCTCCAAAAACACTTTTCATAAAACCTTAAAAGGCATAGAAAATATATTGAAATGCGGCTTTACGGTTTCAATATATCACATTATAGCCTCTCAAAATTACAAAGACCTGCCGAATTTTGCCAAGTTTATTTTGAAAAAATTTCCCGAAGCGGACAATATCACATTCTCCTATATATATCCCGTTTCCCATAAATTCAACACTCTTAAAGATATCTATCCAAAACTTCTCCCCGTCGGGCCATATTTAAAAAAAGCGGTTAAACTTCTGGAGAAAAGCGATACCGAAGTAAGATTAAGCAGCTGCGGCATAATTCCGCCTTGTTTGATGAAAGGGATGGAGCATCTTCTAAAAAGAACTCATGAAGAAGACAATATTGAAAGCATTACCTGCGACACGGCCACAACGGATAAATTTCCTTTCTTCAGTGAAATATTCAATAGAGAAAATAAAATTAAATCGTCAAAATGCGCGGCTTGCGCGGTAAATGATTTTTGCGGCGGACTATGGAAATTTTACGCGAATATTTACGGTTTGGAAGAATTAAAACCCTACAAAAAATCTCCATTTAAATCCGAATGAAATATAAACAAATTACCAAGTTTAAACAGTTTTTAGAAAAAATATTATCTTCAAAATACTTTCCAGGCATATTGCTTATTATTGCCGCACTTTTAATCATATACCAGCCTGCCTCCAATTTTTTAGAAATTGATTACCGTGCCAACACAGGCAAAATGTTATTGCATGCCATTAAAAACGAAACAATAACCTACAGAATGCCGTTTATAGGTCTTTTGAGCGCAATTATAGAATATCACCTAAAAATAAATCCTCAAAACCTATTAAAAATAATCTCAACCTTTACCATTGTCAGCACCTATATTTTGTCCTATATAATAGGCCTAAACTCTAAATGCAGAATAACCGCTCTTTTTACTCTTTTAATTACCGTAATATTTACCACTCTTCAAAGCGGCAAAGACTTTGAACAAACAATATACTCCTTCCTGATTCTGCTGGCAGCTGAATTAATCCTCTTAAGAAACAAGTCTTACAATATAAAAACCAGCATAGTGGCGGGGTTGGCTATAGGATTTACTTTTTTTGTGCGCTCACCGCTTTTTTTATTTCCGGTTTTAATACTAATTTTTGATTTTTTTTATCATTCTAAAAATCTTAAAAAATACATTATCAATTCCATTATTTTTCTTTCCGCCGCCTATATTATTCTTCTACCATGGATTAAGGTAAACCATTTTTTATTTAATAAATTTATTCCTTTCGAAAAAGGCCGCGCTACCTGTAATATAATAACGAGTATCAAAGGCACCACTTTCACTGCTGAAATAAATGCCAGAAGTTTGGCGGGAATAACGAACGAGGAATCTGTATATAAATGGGCGGCAAAGGAATTAAAAAAAGACCCCATACCATTTATAAGCGCAATTCCTAAACGATTATTACAAGTTTTTTACATGTATCCCTTTCTCATCCTGCTAGGATTAATTGGACTTATTATAGGACGTAAAGATAAGAATGTTTTATTGATTTCATTGATAGCTGGATACTTTATAAGTATTCATTGCCTTCTGTCTATAGAAGAAAGATATTTCTATCCTTTGAAATATTTACTCGCTTTTCCCGCAGCATATGTCTTATGTTTTTTATTTGCAAAAAAAGAAAAATCTTCAACATTACGAGCATTGCCTCATGCTTTTTTTTACGCGACGCTTGCAATAATAATTATGATGGAGGTTGTGATAATTGTTTATCCCTTTCGCGCGAAACAAGGAGTTTTGGCATTTAACAACGCACTTAGAAAATTTCCAAATGACCGTTGGTTGCTCAAAAAAAAAGGTGAATTCTTATTATTCCATCAAAACACACATGAAGAAGGCATTCAATTACTTGAAACAGCGTATAAAACAAACCCAGACGGAGAAATAGCTTTAGGATATTTTTTAAACACTTTGAAAGCAAAAAACATTAATGAAATCTCCAACCCTCCTAATCATCACGACATGGCTAAGATATTCGCAATAAAAATGTTCAAAGAACTCCAATTGGACGAAATAAATGCGGCAAAAAAAACTTTTATTATCATTAGTGATATTTGGAAAGATAAAATTACTCTAAGAAATCCCACATCTACAAAAGACTTTGAAATATTAAAAGAAATAAAAAGACACCACAAACTATTCTGGAATATATGTATTTATAAAGCGCTTTATTGGTGGCCGATTCAAAAAAGAATTAAAATAATCTCAAACCTTGCAAAAATAACACCCAACACCTACATTTCTTTAAAAGAATCATGGTATTTAGCCACAAATAACGAACCGGAAAAAGCAAAAAAACTTCTCAAATACGCTCAAAAAACAAATAACAAAACTGCTGATGAAAAACTGGAAATATGCCTTATTTTTCAGCAATTGGGAGAATATAAAGAGGCTCTTTTAATACTGGACAATTTAATCACAAATGATATAAATAATTTTAACCTATACAATGGAAGAGGAGTTGTTTTAAGATTCTTAAATAAAAATGACTTAGCTATTAAAGATTTTCAAAAAGCGCTTAAAATAAATCCTTTATTTTACCAAGCGGAGCTAAATCTTGGCAGCCTATATGTTTTATCAAATAATAAGATTTTGGCAACTAAGCATTATTCAAATATTGCCAATAGAAAAAACTTGCCACTTGAAATAATCAAGCTGGCAAAAAAAGAGCTTTCGAAAATATAATGTCTATATTTATCGCCGTAATTGATTGCGGCTGCCCTTAATAATTGGAGCGGAACTTTTACGGGAAGGGGTTAATTCTCCATAACCGTATAAACCCAAGTAATCGGTTCTAAGGCCGGGACATAGTTTTTTAAGAGAACATTTGGCGCATGGCGGAGCCGAATTTTTTTCGCCAAGATACAGAGCGCTCTTGCTGTGAGCGAGCTTAAAAACATCTATGGACATATGCTCATAGCCGTTCAAATAACATAGCGGAAAACCGTCGGTCAAAAACTTTATACCGTTTTTATCCAAAATTTGAAACATCTTGAGAAGCTGAGGCTTAATGGATTTAAGCTTGGGCACAAGCCAGGACCGTTCTTCAACATAGCCCAGAACCTTTATCATATTTATTTCAATATATAAGATATTGGGAAAATTATTCGCTATAAACTTCGCGTAAGCGCCGAGATATTTATAAATAACGGAATTAACAACCATTGTAAGGCGCACTCTATCTGGACCGGCGATATCAATGAGATTTTTAATCGCTTCAACACGGCGGGAAAAATTTCCTTTCGTTCCCGTTAATAAATCAAAAAGTTTTTCATTATGCGCCGGTAAATGAACATTAAACATTGTAATTCCGGCATCCAGAAGTTTCTTAACGGGAGCCGGCTTTTCAAGATTAAAGCCGTTTGTTACCAGTATTATGTCTTTTACTTTTTTTTCTTTGGCATAAGCCGTCCACTTATACACCTTTCTTGAAAGCATGGGCTCTCCGCCCTCAATACAAATTGAATCTTTAAAAAAATTTATTTTTTCTTCAATGGATTTTTTTGAAATCTTTGGCTTAGCGTTTCCACGCGAGCAAAATATGCAATTTTGATTACATAAATCGGTTATGCATATTATCGGCTCTTTTTTATTATTCCGCTTTTTCATATATCCCTTTTATATGATAGTATTTTACAAAACAAAACAACTGCTTATTTAGGCTCTGGAAAAGAATTACCTTGGCATTTGGAAGTTCAGCTTTAAGTTGAGTTCAAGGCGCAATGAATGAGAAGGCTTATTGCCTGTGAATAAAGAGCAACGAAGAAACCAACAAAAGATGAGCTTCCCCAGAGGGGTTGGATAATTTTTGGCTACAACTGTGTCAATCATCGCTTACAGACCACAGAGGGTATGCTCGCTCTTCGTTCCTTGTTTCGCTCAAAAATTAGCCAGCCAAATAGTAAGTTAATTTTTTCCCAGAGCCTTACTATGAAAACCCTTTTTATAAACTTTGGCGAATGCCCCGAAAACCTGCACTTTGAACAAACCTTTTTAAAATCCTTTAAAATAGGGGAGAACATCCGTTTTGATATAGTTCATGATTTTGAA
>DAOWCC010000123.1 GCA_030639665.1 Elusimicrobiota bacterium
AAACTTTCTCTTCTTTTAAAACCAAAAGAGTTTCTTTCACTCTTTCAAGGTCTCCGCCCACATAATCCGAATAAAACTTTTTATTAAACCCTTTAAGATCAACTTTCACTACATCCATATATTTTACAAGCTCGCGCAGAGGCTGGGGATTTATATAACCCGCGGTAACCATGACATTTTTCAAGCCCTTTTCTTTGGCAAGTTTCGCGGTATCATACATATACTCATAAAAAATTACCGGTTCGCCATAAGTATAAGCTATGGATTTACATTTACTCTTAATGGCATAATCAACCACTTCCTTCGGGCTCAAAGATGAAAGTTCTTTATGATTGACTCTTCCGCTAACCTGTCTGGTTAAAGGATTAACTAAGAGTTTTAAATTTATCGGCGTGAGCAATTTTTCCGGCGCCTCTTCGGGATATATCTGTGAGATTTGCCAATTTTGACACCATTTGCATTTAAGATTACATCCGGCGGTGGAAATGGAATAAATAAGGCTTCCGGGAAGCAAATGATAGACGGGTTTTTTTTCAATAGGATCTATATGAACGGCTACGGGCTTGGAATAATTAAGAGTAAGCAAAGAACCGCCGCTATTTATTCTAACGCGGCATTTACCTCTGGCGCCATCGGGCAAAAAGCACTTATGAGGACATAATCCGCATTGAATGCCATTACATATTTTTTTGCCAAATTTTGCCTGATGCGGGCCATCATTGTCTAAAGAAAAGATTTTTGAAAATGTTTCGGGAGGCTGATATTTTGAAATAAGCCATGAAGCGAAAAAACTCAAAAAGAGAAAAACAATCGAAACAAAAACCGCTAAAAGTCTACCCCTTTTATTCATAGTTATAAATTGTTCCTCTTTTACCCTCTTATGGCGCTATAAGAGCCATCATAAAATACGCTTTGCAAGCGAGCGAGGGACTAATCCTCAGTCTCATCGCCATCCCTATTTTTATCAATGGGATTTTTAGCGTAAAAATCCGCGATTATATCCCAAGCTTCCTGTCCCGATTCCGCGTATTTAAAAAGATCTATGTCAGTTTTGGATATAACTCCGTATTTAACGAGATTCTTTAAATTAAAAACATCATTCCAAAATTTCTTGCCTATTAAAACAATGGGAAGCGCGCTCTTTTTACCCGTCTGAATCAATGTCAAAACCTCAAAAAATTCATCAAAAGTGCCGAAGCCGCCGGGAAAAACAACAAGCGCTTTTGAACGCATAACAAAATGCATTTTTCTCACGGCGAAATAATGGAATCTAAAACACAATTCGGGAGAAACATACGGGTTGGGGCCTTGCTCCATGGGAAGCGTAATATTTAAACCGATGCTTTTAGCTCCCGCGTCATAAGCGCCTCTATTTCCGCCTTCCATAATACCGGGGCCGCCGCCCGTAACTATTATGGATTTACTGCCTCCCAAACAACTCTTTTCCGAGGCTAAACGCGAAAAATCTCTGGCGATATCATAATATTTGTAATACTTACTGACGGCTTTCGCCGCTTCAAGCTTATCTTTAAATTCTTTATTTTTAGGTTCCTTTTTAACCTTTTTTTCCATTTCTTTAATATTAACCAAGCCATCTTCTTTTGAACATAATCTGGCGCTGCCAAAAAGAACTATGGTGGATTCTATGCCGTATTTTTTAAGATATACTTCGGGCTTTAAAAGTTCAAGCTGAAGCCTCAAAGGCCTTAATTCCGGCGTGCTCATAAAAACATTGTCCGCGTACGCTTTTTTAAAAGCGCGCGCGTTTCTTAATTTTAAAACCATATCTTTTTTAGTCATAATTGTTTTTCCTTTTCAATGGAGTTCGCCATGGGATAAACCCTTGACGCCCCGATATATCTCGGGGCAAAGTTTATAAAACAGACTCTATATTTACATGTGACTTGCAACTTGAGACTTGTGACAAAAAGGCGCAAACGCCTTTTTATATCCATTCCTGAATTCTTTTCGCTATTTTATCCGGTGAAATTCCCAAGTCATTATACAGCTGTTCCGGCTTGCCTTGTTCAACATAGGCGTCACCGATACCCATATTAAAAACATCCGCTTTAAGCGCGTTGGCATTCAGCCATTCAAGAATTGAAGATCCGAAGCCGCCCATCAAGGCATTGTCTTCAACCGTTACAATTTTCTTTGAAAGCTCAAGAGCTTCCTTAATTAAATCGCTGTCTAAAGGTTTTAAAAATCTCATATCGGCCACGCCCGCGTCAATTCCTTTTTCTTTAAGAGCTTTTGCCGCCTCAAGCGCGGGATAAACCCTATTGCCTATGGCAAGAATATTTACATCCTTGCCTTTTTTTAACCATTCTCCCACACCAAGTTTATAAGACTTAAATTTTGAGTTTATTTTTACGCCCACGCCTTTTCCTCTGGGATAACGGATTGCCACGGGTTTATTTAAAGTCAAGGCGGTTTTAAGAGCATTCCTCAATTCATTTTCATTTGAAGGCGCCATGAAAACCAAATTGGGCAATATTCGCAAAAAACTCATATCAAAAACTCCATGATGTGTCGGACCATCATCGCCTACAATACCACCCCTATCCATAACCATTATAACCGGAAGCTTCTGCAAGCAAACATCATGCATAATCTGATCAAAAGCCCTCTGCATAAATGTCGAATAAATATTTACTATAGGTTTAAGGCCTTCGGCGGCAAGTCCCGCCGCAAAGGTTATGGCATGCTCCTCGGCTATACCCACATCAAAATAACGGTTTGGATATTTATCCCTAAACTTATCAAGCCCCGTGCCTTCCGGCATGGCGGCGGTGATAGCCATTATTTTTTTATCTTTATCCGCGAGTTCAACAATAGCCTCGGAAAAAACTTTGGTAAAAGACGGAATCTCGCCCGACTTGCCGTTAAGCGCGCCGGTTTCGACATCAAAAGCTCCTGCTCCATGAAACTCGGTGGGCTCCATTTCAGCCGGTTCATAACCCTTTCCCTTTTTTGTGACAATATGCAGCAAGATGGGGCCTTTAACTTCTTTTAAGCGGTTAAAAACATCAACCATTTCTTTTATATTATGTCCGTCTATCGGACCAAAATAAGAAATTCCCATTTCTTCAAAAATCATTCCTGGGAAAAACATAGCCTTTGTTCTTTTGGCTATTTTAAAAGCGGTTTTTCCAAAAGATTTAAATCTGCCAAGAAAATCTTCCAATTTCTCTTCAGTATCCTGAATGGTGCCGGGAGCTATAATTTTAGCGAGTATATTGCCAAGCATGCCCTCTCTGCGGGAAATAAACATTTGATTGTCGTTTAAAACCATCAGCATATTGGTTTTAAGATGGCCTATGTTTTGCATCGCTTCCCAGGACATTCCTCCCGTCATACATCCGTCGGAGACAACAGCCACAACTTTATAATCCGCCTTAAGCCTGTCTCTTGCCTCAGCCATGCCGCAGGCGGCCGAAAGAGCCGTTGAAGCATGCCCCGCGCCAAAACAATCGTATTTGGATTCATCCCTCTTTAAAAATCCCGAAATACCGCCCTTCTGACGAAGAGTATTAAATTTTTTAAGTCTGCCGGTAAGTAATTTATGGGCATAGGTTTGATGTCCCGTATCAAAAACAAGCTTATCTTTTGGAGTATTAAAAGCGTAATGAAGAGCGACTATAAAATCAGTAGCGCCGAGGCTGGAGGCTAAATGTCCGCCGGAACGGCTTATGTTTTCAACTATAACCCCTCTTATTTCAGCGGCTACTTTGGGAACATCTTCAATTTTTAGTTTTTTTAAATCCTTTGGACTTTTAATCTTGGGTAGTAATTCCATTTGATGAGACTCCTTAAATACGGCAGATTAAGACTGAGAACCACTAAACGGAAACTTTTTATTCTAAATCTTAATATTGATCTGCATTTTTTATTTGTCGCGTTTAACGATAAAATCGGCTATTTCATGCAATACTGTTTTTGCTTTAACGCTTCCGCTTACTTTATCAAGTTCGTCATGAGCTTCAGCAATAAGCCTTGCCGCGTGACTATTTGATTCTTCAATGCCAAATAAGGAAACATAGGTGAGTTTTTTATTTCTCGCGTCGCTTCCTTTTTTTCCCAGTTTCTTTTTATCACCGATAACATCCAGCACATCGTCAACTATTTGAAAAGCCAAACCTATTGAGCGGGCATAATTGGATAAATGTTTAAAATCCTTAGGCGACGCGGAAGCTAAAACGGCTCCCATTTCAACACTTGCCGAAATTAAACCAGCCGTTTTATGCAAATGAATATAGTTCAAAAGGTCGTTGGCGGCGTTAAAAAGTTTTTTATTTGAACGCAAAGAAAGTTTTTTTCCCTGAAGAAAACCCTCCGCCCCGAGATCCGCCGCTTGACCGCCCACCATACCGCCGGCGCCAGCGTATTTAGCCAAAATTCTCACGCAATCCAAAACATTTTTTTCTTTTATTTTACCTGTTTCGGCATTATGCCCCAAAACGGTAAAAGCGTTGGTAAGCAAAGCGTCTCCGGCTAAGACAGCCAAAGCTTCGCCAAAAACCTTATGATTGGTCGGCTTGCCTCTTCTTAAGTCGTCATTGTCCAGACTTGGCAAATCATCATGGATAAGAGAATAAGTGTGAATCATTTCGATAGAGCAAGCCGCGGGCAAAACATCTTCCTTTTTCCCGCCAAAAATTTCATAGGTGGCGGTCAGCAAAACGGGTCTTAGTCTTTTGCCGCCGGCGCTTAAAGAATAAAGCATAGACTTTTGCAATATGGGCGGAACATCTTGCAAAGCTTTTATAAATACCTTGAGCGCTTTATTTGTAATAGTGGTTCTTTTGATGAAGTACTTTTTAATATCCATTGTCGCAAATTATAGCAAATATTAGTCAAAAGTTTGGGAGTGGACTGTGCTTTCAAAGGACTACTATGGACACCCAACAGTGTTCAAGTGGACTGTGCTTTCAAAGGACTACTATGGACACCCAACAGTGTTCAAGTTAAGAGTTTGGGAGTTGGGAGTTTTATAGTTATGGGTTTAAAGTTTCGATAAAAAAAATTTACCATTATGCTATTTGAATATTTGTAGCCGCCCAGCCGTTTGCCGTCAAGCTGTCTGGCTTTTTCTACCATATAAGTTGAAGGCCAAATCTGTGAGTTGAACCCAAATCACCATAGCCGACATACGCGTAATCAATTCTAACGCCTTTTATAAAATTCCCTTTTTCAGTAAATCGGTCCAAATTCATTCCTATGCCTCCCGAAACTTTAGACCCGATATCTTTTTTTGTTCTGTAGCCCATACGAACTTGAAAAAGCCTCAGAATATCCATATCAATTCCAATACTGTGATAATAATCATAATCCAATTCTTTAACCGCGTCGGAAATGACCGTAAAAACCATTATATCGTTAAGAGTATGAAAATCTTTGGCAATACCCGCGCGCAAAGTTCTGGGCAGGGAAGAATCGTCGCTATAAAAATTTTGACTGCCTGAAACATTTAAAACCGACGCTCCCAGCTGAAGATGATGAGGCAGAACCAATAAAACTCCCAAATCAAAAGTATAAGCCGAAGATGACAAATTATCCAATTTCTCATCTATATACTTTACGCTTCCGCCAAACGAAACCCTATAAGATTTGGGACGATAATCTTTGATAATGTCCACCTTAGTCCAGCCGGGTGTAATTACCATGGGATCAAGCTTGCCGATATCTTGACGAAAATGAGGAAAGGACTGAGCATAAGATAAAGTGACGAACCTATGCGATGAACTTGTATTGCCTATAATCATGTCATTTTTATCATATGCCGTAATATCGCCACTGCTTAAAGTGGAATAAGCAAGGCCTATGGTGCCAAATTTAAAACGATAAGCCGCGGAAATATATTCCTGATTTATTCCGCATATATATTGATTGTGACTGCCTGAAAAAGAAGAATAAGTTAAAAGCCCAAGTCCCGCGGGATTAAACAATATGGAATCGGGACTAATCATAGCGGTATATGATTGTCCGAGAGCGGCGGGCACTACGGCAATTGGAATTTTAAGAAAATTAGCGGCGGTAGTTCCAACGGAAGAAGCAAAAAGATTTCCATTAAAGCAAAGAAAAACCGACAAAGCAAAAATATGCTTTAGAAAAAATCCGATTAAATTGTGATTATCCGATTTAGTCATAAAATCGTTCTATAATTAACATAGCGTATGGAAGCAAGAAATCGGATGCATAAAGAGTATCTTTATAAATCCTGCTTCTTGTTTCTCTCTCCTGCTCTCTCCTTTCTAATTTCTGCTTTCTCTATTGATAGTATATGGTAATAATACAATAAATCAATAAACAAAATGTTACAGAAAACGAAACTATGTTTCATAAGGTGTCGGTAACTATGTGAACGACCAGAAAACAAATAATATTGATACGATAATTAAGATGATAAGGAGATATGTAACAGCAAAACATAGCCTTGAGCATTTTGACGGACATAGTCCGCGACAGGACACCACATAGTCTTATGCGAACGACCCAAAAAAATCCCCGCGCATTGACATCAAAAAACTATGCGCGGGGAATATTTAATTGCTAATAATTTCCGAATTTATTTCGAAATATACCACTTGATAAACTCATTCCACTGGGTATCCTCCGCCCATTTAAGCGAAGGGTAGGAAGAGCTTGCGTATTTCGGCATAAACACAGCGGTGCCATGAGCGTTTATATAACCATAACCGTGAGTTCTGCTATAGGTTAAAAGCTTATCATCCATAAACTTGAGAAGTTCATTGCTTTTTTTGATAAATCCTTCATCTTTGGCATTTTTGGCCGCAAGCTGAATGAAATGATACATATCTTTATTGTTGGTATAATAAAAACTCTGCGCTTTGTCTTTGGCATTTTTAACGGCTTCTTTTTCATTCGCCTTTATTGCGGTTTTTATCCAATTATCAATAAGCGCGGTAAACTCGTCAAAAGCCGCGGTATTTATCGATGATTGCGTGCCGCTCATGCTCTCGCCGATATAATGTTCCATATAAGAGTCCACCATCGTCTTGGAAAGCCGGGCCCCATTCATATCGGGATTTTCAATCAGAGGCTTGAGAAAAGTGTTATATGTATAACCATCGGCAGGCTCTGTCTCCTGTGAAGCCACGACATAATCGGCATAGTCTTTCACTTCATAAGCAACTTCAACCATTTGCATAAGACAGGCGTCCATTGAAAAAATATTTATCTTGCCTATTTTTTCCATAGCCA
>DAOWCC010000074.1 GCA_030639665.1 Elusimicrobiota bacterium
TAGAGAGCAGAGAGGAGAAATGAGAGAGCATAAACAACGAGGCGAAGAAACGGCAAGAATGTGAGTAAATGATTTTTTGCGGTTTGGCTGTTTGTGACTCTAAGACTTGAAGACTGGAGGGTGTCCTGCATACACACGACACGATAGCGTAGTCCACTCTTGGACACTGAGACTCCAAGACACTTTGTTTGTAAGTTGAAGTTAATAATAAATATAATCTATAAGGCTAATTGATATATGCGGACATTAAAATTCTTAATTATAATCTCATTTTTTTCCTGCGCCAATCTTTATGCTCAGGATTCGGCAAGTTTGCAATTTACCGTGGCGGCTCCCGATCCCGTTATGGCCGGCGATGAGGTTAAATTTCAAACGCTTGTGGTTAATACCGGTTCATCGTCTTGGCTTAAAGGCACCTATTATTGGGTGGCTGAAGTTTATTCCATAGTTGACGGCCAAAGAAAATTTTTGGCTCAAACTGAAAGCGTAAGTCCGGGGGAAACCGTTTTGCCTGCAAGCGCTCACGGAACTCAACTTAGTTTTAGGATTCCCGATAATTTTATCGGCAAGAGATTATTGTATAGAGTTTTCTTGATAAAAAACGGCAGGCGCATACTTGAAAGCGATTATAAAGGCTTTCAGGTTATAGAAAAAGAATTTAAGCCGCCCGTTGCCGAAGACTTCAGAGTGGGCGGAGATATCAGCTTTACCTACAAAAATTCGGACGCGGAAGGTTGGGATAATCATCAGGGAATAACGGCGGCCAATATAGTGGGAAAAATTAAGGATTCGTCCTTTTTGTTTAATACTTATATCGTTCACACTAAAAGCCGGCCGATAGATCCCAATATAGTTTTGCTTAATTTGTATGCTCCTTGGGGAACTCTTAGTCTTGGCGATATTTCGCCTTCTCTTACGCCTTTAAGTCTTGACGGACAGGGCATGAGAGGTGTTTCTTTGGAAAAACGCAAGGAACGCTCCGCCTCAACAATGCTTATAGGCAGGATAGTTTCGCCGGAAAGTCCAAGTTCCGTTTCAGCGGGACGATTCGCGAGATACGCGGCGGCGGCTAAGTATTCCTACTATCTTTCTTCCACTTTAAAAATTTCGGGTGACGCCGTTTACAGTAAGGATGATGAATTTTCCATAGATGTCGATACCGATACTTCAAACATTCTTCCTCAGAAAAATCTGGTTTATGGTACGAGCCTCGAATGGAAACCAAATTCAAAACTTACTTTTCTCAGTGACTATCAAATGAGTTCTTTCGCGGCGGATTTAAATTCTTCCGCGGCCGCCGAAGCCGGAACGGCTTGGAAAGAAGAGTTGAGATATAGAGGGCGATTGTTCACGGCCAGAGCGGCGGTAAGCAATATAGACACCAAATATATTTCTTTTGCCAGTCCCGCGATAATTCCGGACAGATTTGTTTATGACGGTGAAATTAATATTTATCCCAGCGCCTGGACTTCATTTGCCATTTCTTATAACAGCTATACGGATAATCTTGAAAGCGATCCCTCTAAAACCACTACAACTCAAACGCAGATGAGTCTCGGCAATAGTTTAAAGCTTTTTGGCCGCACTCTTTTAAACACATCCATATTGACCAATACTTCTCTTGGAGATCCGCAAACGGTTCAGGATAATGAGACGGCAACGCTTAATGTTTCCATTCTTCAGCCCGTGAAAAATCATACGCTTAATGTGAGTATGCAAAGCACAAGTTTTACGGATAATACCGGCTTGTCGCATGATTTGGAGACAAGTCTGCTTTCTTTTAGCGGAGCTTTTAAAGTTTCAAAAAATATTTCTTTATCGGCGGGATTTGTGGGTTCAACAACCAAAGATATTGTGGATACCACTCAAAGGGAAAATACTTCCATAACCGGAAATTTAACTTACTCAATGCCGCAAAGGAGAATGGCTTTTCAGTTATGGACAACTATGAGTTCAAATACGAATGATTCGCTCACATATCCGGCCGACACGGCTCGAAGTTCCATAAACGCTGAGCTTTTGTGGATTAAAACCGCTGATTTGAAATTAACTTTCGGGGTAGGCTCCACTCAAAATACGGATAATCTTAATCCGCTAAATGACACAAGTGAAATAAATGTTCTAACAAGGTTTAATTATTCATTTTAAAAGCAAGCCTTTTAAAATGAAGTCACCAGTCACCAGTAAAAAAAATCAGAAATTTCCAATCTTTTTTTTAGTGTTCTGCCGTTATAGGGATGCTCATAACAGTTCGTCCTGTTGCTGTCGAACTGCCGAGCTGTCGCGCTTAAAAAATCGTTTAACGATTTTTTTTAGTTTTCATTTGCGCCAAGGCCGCGAGATATTTCTTTAATTGCTCGTCTTTCGGGGACAGTTTTAAGGCTTTTTTCCAGGTTCTTTCCGCCTGCTTATAATTTTTTAATTGTATATAGGTCGAGCCCAGTCTCTTAAGAGTCAATACATCATTGGGCTCAAGTCTTAATACCGATTTTAATATTTTTACGGCAAGATAGTACTTGGAATCATATATTTGGCGCAGGCCGACATTTTTTTTATGTTCCACAATGCCCACATTAGCCGGTTTTGTGGCATTTAATTTTAAAGAAGGTTTTTCTTTTTCAATCATTTCTATAAGGCGCAGAAATCTCTTGGTTTTCGGAGATAATTCATGGGCGTATCTAAACGCGTCATAAGCAAAATCCAAATCGTCTTTTTCGGTTATATAATCCAAAATACCTTTACCGGCTATAATATTCGCTTTGCCTTTTAGAGAATTCGTTTCAATTATCGCGGCCACGCTTTTTGTTCTTTTTTGATATTGCCAATAAAGGGGATTTGAAGAGTCCGTTGCCAGCAATTCTTCAACTTTTAATTTGGCTTGGGAATATTTTCCTTTTTTTATAAGCGCAAGTAATTTGTTTTTTAAACTTGAAGATGTTTTTCCCAGTTTTAATCGGGCCTCTTTAATCATGTTCTTTGCCGTTATCTGATTGGCGTCGAGCTTAATGACCATATTCCAGTAATCGATGGCCTTATGATAATTTTTCTCGCAGTAATATTGAAAAGCCTTGTCATAGTGGCTTTTTACTTGGTCGGTATCATCAGTTGAAGAATCCGTTTGGGCCGACAATAAACCATTGCCGCATAAAAGGGATATAATTAAAAATATTTTTAATGATTTCATATTTTGTCTCCATTTACTGTTTTTCTAAGAACCGTAATCTCAATGCGTCTGTTTTTTGCTCTGCCTTGCGGCGTGGCATTTGAAAATAAGGGCCGGTATTCGCCATAGCCGAAAGCGCTTAAGTTTTTTGCCGGAATTCCGCTTTCTATCATAAAATCAATGACCGAAAAAGTTCTTAGCAATGAAAGCTGTCTGTTGGACTTAAATTTTGTGCCGATTATTCTGGCGGCATCGGTATGGCCTTCAACAGTTATGGGTTTTTTTATTTCTTTGAGATTTTTTATCACGGGCTCAAGTATTTTATAACCTTTGGGTTTTAATTTTGCCGAGCCTGAATTAAATAAAATCGGCGCGGCAAAGGTGATTTTGATTTTATTCTTGGTTATTTCCACTCCAAGGGTGCCGTCTTCAATATGTTTTTTTAATTTATCTTCGATTTCTTTTGTCTTATCTATTTCTTCAATTTCTTTTTTTGCTTCCTCGACGCCCAAATCCATTTTCATGGAAGCCATGGCTTTTTGAAATTCATTTTTTTTCGCGTAGGAGATGGCATAAAGAATCATAAACAAAATCATCAGATTCGTCATGAGAGCCGCGTAAGGAATCATCCATAAAGTGGTGGAGGCTTTAACTTTATTCACCCTACCACCTGCTTGCAGCGCAATAAGCGCTGCTTGTGGTTTTTATGCGATACAATATTTGTTGTATCTGTGTTTTTAAAATTTGCCTTCGGCATATAAGTAGGTGGTAGGGTCATTATTTTCGCATTATCACTATTTCAATTCTTCTGTTTTTTATTCTTCCCGCGCGAGTTTTGTTTGAGGCGATAGGCCTGTATTCACCATAAGCCGCGCTGATAAGGCGCCGGGGCTCTATGGAAAAATTATTTGTCAAATAGTCCACAACGGTATTGGCTCTCGCCGCCGACAGTTCCCAGTTATTGGGATAGTCACCGCTCTTAATGGGAATATTGTCGGAATGGCCTTCTATGATGACATCATTTTTTAAATTATTCATCAAGTTTCCCATAACATCCAAGACGGTTGACGCTTGATTGCCCAAATCAGCGCTGCCTGATTTAAATAGAACGGGACTTTCAATATTTACTCTTATTTCTTTGCTTGTTATTTGAACTTCCGCGTTTTCAAGCATGGAAATGGTTTTTGCCGCGTCTTTTTCTTTTAATTCTTGTATCAATTCTTCGGCTTTTTTTTCTTTTTCAACTATCTTTTCATTTTTAAGCGAGGCGGCAAAAGCTTTTTGTGCCTCCGCTCCCTGAATGGTGAAAACATAAAGCATTAGAAAAAAAAGCATGAGATTCGTCATAATATCTGATAAGACGATAAGCCAAAGAAGCTCACCTGTATTTTTTTTTTTTAAGCGTTTAAATAGATTCACCGGAGCGCCTCTTTAAACCGCAATTTAAGACGAAGATTGAGGGGTGAAGAAAAATCAATTCTCAAACTAAATTTTAATCTTAATTTGTGAGCGGTGGAAAGTGTCATTTCTTTTTGGCTTTCTTTCTTAATTGCAGGGACAGATAGCCTTCAAGTTTTTTGGACACAAGCCACGGCACATCGCCATTATAAACCGATAAGATTCCTTTGGCTATTATTTCTCTGCTTAAAATATCTTCATCGGAATAATAACTGAGTTTGCTGGCTATGGGGAGAAATAAAAAATTAGCTGAAAATATGCCGTAGAATGAGGAAGTCATGGCTATGGCCATTGAGGATCCCATCATCGCGGGATTTTCAATATTTCTTAAAACCTGCACAACACCGATTAAAGTTCCCAAAAGGCCGAAAATGGGGGAGAAGGTTCCAGCGGAGTTGAAAATATTGGATTGTTGCTGATGTCTTAATTGAGTGGTGCTTATATCATGAAACATTCGTTCTTTTAAAATATGCATATCAACGCCGTCAATCATCATCTGACAGGCATCCATTAAAAACGGATGGGGAAGTTTTTTTATTTCTCCGGCAAGCGATTCTATGCCGTTTCTTCTTGAAATTTCAGATAAATGAACTATCGTCTGAACCAGTTGGGGAATGCCGGGGCGTTTAGGCGGAAAGATGATGGCCTTGACAGATGATAAAGTCCATCTTAAAGCGTCCCAGGGATAGGCTATCATTATGGAAGCCAATGTTCCTCCGAATATCAACACGATGGCTTCAAAATTCAAAAGAAATTTAAGCATGCCTCCGATTGAAAGCACAAAGATAACAACTCCGGCGCCTATAAGAGCGCCAAAAAAAGTCATAAAATCCATAAAGCGATAGCCTCCACTGAATTAAAAAATAAAATTAAACCTTTTTTTGCTGAGTATTTAAATTAGCCGGTTGAGCCGCATTTCCAGGTTTGGGTTTTAAAGCGGGGTTTACCGTCGGGGTCGCTTTTGGCGCCGTTCCCATCGGTTTTACTTGAACTTGCGGCTGAGGTTTTAAATTAGGCATTGCCGAGGGGGAGCCCTGTTTTGGCATCGCGCCTGTCGGTTTTGCTTGCCCGGGAGTAAAAGATGGTCTTACTCCCGCGGGCTTGCCCGCTGTTCCTTTCCCGCCGAAAGCGGGTCTGGCCGCCGCTTTATTTAAAGTTATAAAGCCTTCTTTCACCAATTGCTTAAGCGCTTTTATCACAATCATCCTTTCTTCATTTGCCGCTTCAGGTGTCATTTGTCTGGTAAGTTCAAGCTCTTGCTGTAATCTTTCTTGCATGCCGCCCGATAATTTATTTGTAAAACTATCGGCGATATCGGATGTTTTAAGCGCGGCCGCGAGATTGCGCATGGGTACTCTTCTCGCTAAAAACTGAGCGTGAGCCGGTTCAAGATTTTTAATATCTGAAAATCTAACTATTTGAGCTTTGATTTTTTTGAAAAATAAAGGATTGGCCAGCGTGAAAGTTGAAATGGCTTTTTCCTGAATTTTTTCTTGCAGGGTTTCTATGATACTGAGGGTTTTTTCTTCTCCTCCAACCACATATTCAAGTTTGGTTAAAATTTCAGTTTCAAGTTTTCTTACTTCTCCCTCAGGCAGAAGAACAACTTTAGGAAGATTTTTCAGGGCCGCTATGCTGTTGGGATATAGAGCCTCTACAAGTTTAGATGATAAGCCTTGAGGAATATAATTAAGAACTATGGTTAATTCTTCAATGGATTTGGTTTTTAATATGAAAATTAAATTCGCGATATTGTTTTCATGGATAAACCAAAAAGGCTTTTTCTTGCCTTCCTCAGATGAAGCGATATCCTCGATTTGAGTTTGTTTTTCCTCAGCCGCGGATGAATTTAACGCCTCAAGCGGTCTCGCTCCCGCGTCTGAATCGCTTGATTTTGAATCCGCGAAAAGTTCCGCCATGCGTTTGGCTGTTTTAGAAATGGGAGATAAAAATATTGTAACGGTTAATGTGGCGAAAATGGCAATAAGAACAATCCAGATTAAATTCCAAAGATGAGGAGGGGTAAACATGTCTTTGACGGTAAAGGGCTTGTCTTTTTTAAAACTCATTTTCTCTATGCTTATAAGATCTTGCCTATCGGCGGGAATGCCCAGAAGTCCGCCGGTTAGTTTTTTCACAAGTTTAATATCCGCTTTTGAGGTGGCTTTATCCAAGATTATGGTAGCGCTTATTTTTTTTACCATGGTAAGTGAATTTGTAAAATTCATTTCACCCACCTTTTCTTTTTGAGGCACGCCCGGAAGAAAATCAAAAACACCCGCTTTATCCTCTTTTTCATGGAGCTGCGCTGTTATGATGACTATTATATTGTCTGTTCCCAATGCTTCGGAAAGCACTATTTGCACTCTTTTTTGTAAAGAATTCTCAAGGGCTATTTTGGCTTCCATGGATGATTGTGTGGCGGCTTGCGTTCGGAAATTTATGGATGTCAGCAAAGTGAGTGTTAAGGATAATAATAGTATTTTAAGTGGTATCTTTCGCATTTTATACTCCCCTAATAATTTATACTATTATATTATTATTATCATAGCAGAGCAATGGTCATTTGTGTAACTTTTGCTACTTTTAGGATGCATAGCCTTGGTCACTGATTTTTGGATAATTTGTTAAAGGTATTAAATTCGTTAAAATTCACTTGACATATCTCAACTCTTTTATTAACATAAATCTTAACGCGCAGTTCAAACTAAACGGAAGTTTATAGGAGGTCTTAATGAAGTCAGTTAAGTTATCCGGTATATTGGTCTCAATATTATTTTTCACGGCGAATGTTTTTGCTTTGAACGGTAATATTACATTTGACCAAAATGGAAACGCATCAGAAATAATCAGTCAAATTAAAGCTATTAATCCCGACGCGAAAATAATTCCCGTGCCTTTACTTAATAAAAAAGCGGAAGTTTTGCCCGTGGCGGAAAAAGCGGTCAAAAAATGGACGGTTATGGTTTTTGTGAACGCGAAAAACAACCTTGAAAGTTATGGTCTTAGCGATGTTAATGAGATGGAAATGATCGGTTCAAGCGATGAAGTAAATATTGTCGCCGAACTGGGAAGAATCAAAGGCTTTACCAGCGCCGACGGCGATTGGACAGGTTCCAGAAGGTATCTCATTAAAAAAGATAGCAAGAAATATGCCATCACTTCTCCCATATTAATGGAAATACCCAAAAGTGATATGGGTAGCTGGGAGTATTTGGTTGGATTTGCCAAATGGTCAATGGAAAAATTTCCGGCGGAAAATTATATGCTGGTAGTTTGGAATCATGGCAGCGGTTGGAATAAAGACACCGCCTTTGAAGCCACCAAAGGACTTTCCTATGATGATGAAACTCATAATCATATGACAACTCCTCAGATTAGATTGGCTATGGAAAAAATAGGCAAGATAAATATTTTTTCAATGGACGCCTGTCTTATGCAAATGGCTGAAGTCGCGTATGAAATTAAAGATTACACCAACTATGTGATTGCCTCTGAAGAAACCGAACCCGCCGATGGTTATACTTATGACACCTTCCTCGGACCCTTGGTTAATAACCCCAATATGAACGGGGCGGAGCTTTCCAAAGCGACTGTTGATTCTTATATAGAGCATTATGCCAATGCAGGAAGAAGCGGCACTCAGTCTTCAATCAATTCAGCGAGTTTTGATAAGTTTGTCACGCTCCTTGACGATTGGATAAAAACCGCTATAGACGCCAATGAAAAAGCAGCTGTTTTAGCAGCTAAAAACAAAGCGCAGGACTTCTATTATTCCAGCAATAAGGATATTTATCATTTCATTCAACTTGTGGCCAAAAATGCCAAAAATGAAGGATTAATCGCGAAAAGCAATGACCTTCTCAAGTTTATGAAAGATAATCTCATAACTTATAATAATACTACCGGTTATGCGTATAACAACTCTTATGGTTTGGCTGTTTATATGCCGAGCTATTTGCCCACTTCCTATAAAACTCTCAAATGGGCCGCTGAAACCCAGTGGGATGAGTTTATTAAGTGGTACAATAAATAAGTTTTTGTTTTAGTTTTAAAAAAGGCCGGCTGAAATTTAGCCGGCCTTTTTTTTGATAAGTATTGGGCGATACATGTTTAAATTTGACTTAAACGGTATCTCTTTATTAACATAATCTAAGGAGTTGATTTAAAGCGGCACGGAGATTTCAATGAAATCAATTAAGTTTTTTAGCATTTTATTTACAATATTGTTTTTTTGTGTGAAAGGGTTCGCCTTTGATGGGGGCAATGTTTCACTTGATTACAATGAAGTTTTCGTAAAAATGGTGAATAAGGCCAAGGGTGATATTTTTAATCTTGAAATAATTCCCTCTCCTTCATTTGTTAAAAAACCGATAAAAAAATGGACTGTTATGGTTTACATGAACGCGAAAAACGATCTTGAAATTAATGGCCTTAATGATGTCAATGAAATGGAAATGGTCGGTTCAAGCGATGAAGTAAATATTGTCGTTGAACTTGGAAGAATTAACGGAGCGACGGCCGTTGATGGCGATTGGTCCGGCTCCAGAAGATACCTGATTAAAAAAGATGATGATATTTCCCATATTACCTCTCCCATACTTATGGAAATGCCCAAAACGGATATGGGCGATTGGAAGCATTTGGTTGATTTTGCCGAATGGTCAATGGAAAAATTTCCCGCACGGCATTATATGCTGGTAGTTTGGAATCATGGCAGCGGGTGGATTAAAAGTAAAGAAATCCCCGCGATTAAAGGTATTTCATACGATTTTGTGACAGGCAATCATATGTCAATACCTCATTTTGGCATGGCGATGAAAGAGATTGGCAAAATAGATATACTCGCGATGGACGCTTGTCTTATGCAGATGGCGGAAGTGGCTTATCAGGTAAAAGATTACGCTCATTATATAGTCGCCTCTGAAGAAAATGAACCGAGCGCCGGTTATAATTATACTTCCGTTTTTGGTCTTCTTGTTGAAAATCCCGATATGAGCGCGCTTGAACTTGGTAAAGTGATTATAGACGCTTTTGTAAATCACTACAAGCCTTTATTTAAGAATGTTATGCATTCGGCCATAAAGGCGGCGGCGTTGGATGAATTCAAAGTTCTTCTGGATGATTGGACAAAAAATGTTATGAAGGTTATTAATCCCCGTTCTGTTATAAAGGCGCGAAGTTCCGCTCAGTCTTTCGCATATTCTGAAAATAAGGATATTTATCATTTTATAAAGCTACTGTCCAAGATGAGTAAAAATGAAGAATTCATAAAAAAGAGCGATAACCTTCTTAAATTTATGGACGATGAGCTTATAATTCATAATAGGGTTAGCGGTTCCAGATATCCAAACGCGTATGGTTTGGCAATATGTCTGCCCAATCGTTTGTATTCAAATTATGGCGAACTTAAATGGGCCCTTGATTCACAGTGGGATGAGTTTACAAAGTGGTATGTTTCGCAATATAAAAACCGGTAATTTTTACACCTGTTTATTTACATTTCAAATTAGTTTTAAAATCGATCGGATTTTCCCGCCCGTCATTTCGTAACATTTTGTTTATTGATTTATTTTATTATTACTATATAATATAGTAGCGCAATCATAGAAACGAACGGTTCTTGGGCCGTTCCGTTTTTGAATTGTAATATTAAACGCGGAATAATTTTATGAGTAAACCGGCTAAAAATAATTTAATTGGATTTATCACAAAGCGCCTTTTCGCTTTGACGGTTTTTTTATGCCTGAATGGAAATCTTTTTGCCTCTTCCGTGGGAACCACCGCCGCCAATTTTCTTAAAATTCCGATTGCCGCGGTGCCCGTGTCTCTCGGACAATCATATACCGCCATGATCAGTCCCGATTCCATATTGTTTAATCCTGCGGGCCTTGGTCTTTTGACTTATTCTTCTTTTTCAGGCAGTCACAATCAATATATA